>JBGPHB010000512.1:0-4656 GCA_041484155.1 Bryobacteraceae bacterium | reverse complement strand
CTTGGTCTCCTCCGGCGTGCCTTCGTAGATCGGAAGCTTGAGGTCCCGCGCCAGCACGCTCAACTGCTGGCGGGCGGCCGGACGATATACGTCCACCGACACCATCAGCGGCGAGTTTCCGTTCTTGGAAAGCCATCGCGCCAGTTTTCCCGTGGAAGTGGTCTTGCCCGAGCCCTGCAATCCGACGATCATCATCACACTCGGCGGCTCATTGGCCATGCGCAGCCGGGCTTGGTGCGTCCCCAGCATGTTGACCATCTCGTCGCGCACGATTTTGACCACCTGCTGCGTGGGCGAGAGGGCGGTCAGCACATCCTGCCCCAGGGCCTTCTCCTTGACCGCTTCGATGAATTGCTTGGCGACTCGAAAATGCACGTCGGCCTCGAGCAGCGCGACGCGGATCTCGCGCAGCGCGGACTCCATGTTTTCCGCCGAGAGTTTCCCCTCGCCGCGCAGGTTTTTGAAGACCCGCTGGAGTTTATCGCTGAGATTCTCAAACATGACTTGCTGTTCGCCGCACCGGAGGGCAGCGCCATCTGGGGGGGTAATGTCTCATTGTAGCGCAGGATAGCGGCCCGCATGCTTACGCATGGCGGTTCAGTATGCGGGCTGCACCTGGGTCCGGCTGGTAACATGGAAAAAGATGAGGCGGTTGGTCTTAGCGGTTACGATCCTGGCGAACTTGTCCTCGGGGCAAGAAGTAGATGTTCTTACCTCGCACTACGACAAGGAACGCACTGGAGCGAATCTGCATGAATCGATTCTCAACACCAGCAACGTAACCCCGGATCGGTTTGGCAAGCTCTTCGCGGCCGATGTGGACGGGCAGGTTTATGCCCAGCCTTTATACGTAAGCTCGATCGACATATCCGGCGTGGGGGTTCGCGACGTGGTTTACGCGGCCACCATGCACAATTCGGTCTATGCGATCGACGCGGTTACCGGCTCGGTGTTGTGGCAGACCAGCCTGGGACCGTCGGTGCCGGCCTCAAATTACAACTGCGCCCGCGACGTCCAGGACGAGATTGGTATTTTGAGCACCCCGGTGATCGATCGCGACCGGAACGCGATCTTCGCCGTTGCTGCCACGATAGAGAATGGAAACTACAAGTACCGCCTGCATGCGCTGGACCTGACCAGTGGGCAGCCCATCCTGGCGAGCCCTCGCGAAATCACCGCTCCGGGCTTCGACCCGTTCTCACACTGGCAGCGGCCCGGATTGTTGCTCTACCGCGGCGCGGTCTACGTCGGGTTCGGGTCACATTGTGATGCGGGGACCTGGCACGGCTGGCTGATGAGTTACGGCGCCACCGAAGGCTTGCCGCAAAACCCAGGGTTCCTGGTCACACGGAACGGCAGCGGCTCGTCGATTTGGCAATCCGGACGCGGACCGGCGGCGGACGATTTCGGGCACATCTTCGTGGTCACCGGAAATGGAGATTTTGATGGCGTAGCCAACTTCGGCGAAAGCGTCATCCGCCTATCGGCACAGAATACGCTCCTCGTTCAGGACTGGTTCACGCCGGATTCGTGGAGCGTCCTTAACGAGGCCGACAACGACCTCGGCACCAGTGGGGTAATTCTCGTGCCGTCCACCAACTTTGTGCTCACTGGCTCCAAGGATGGGCGGTTGTTCCTGCTGAACCAGAGTAACCTCGGACACTTCTCCACGGGCGATGTGCAAGCGAGACAAGTCTTTTCCGCAATCCACGGCTTTGGCATCTTTACCACGGCCATCTGGTCTCGCGGGAAGGACAGCGTGGTCTATCTGCAAGGGAACAAGGATGTGGTCAAGGCGTTTCTGTTGGGGCCGGACGGATTCGCCGGGCTTCCTCTCAGTCAGGGGTCGACGACATCGACTCCGCCGTTTCAAGGCATGGCGATCTCAGCTAACGGCGCTGATCCCAACTCCGCCATCCTGTGGGTCAATTCCCCCGACGATGCGCTGCATGCCTATTCCGCCGCGGATTTGACTTTTGAACTTTGGAACAGCGACATGCTTTACGATCGCGACGGACTAGGAAGCTTTGTGAGATTTGCTCCGCCGACTGTGGCCAACGGCCGCGTATTTGTTCCCACCGCATCCGCGCAGATTGTCGCGTACGGCCTGTTGCCGCCTTCGCAACCTGAGCGCGAAATCCTAAAGCGTCCTACTCCAACGAGACCACCCAGTCGTAGGTCTGCATCGCCGCCTTATCCGGCCGCGGGTCAGCCGCGGTGAGTCTGGTGATTTCAAGATCCGGATCGCGGTGATAGAGTTCGATCAAAATCGTGCTGGCCAGCGCGAACTGGCTTTCCACGAACGGGTCCGAGAGAACCAGAACCCGGGCGCCCTTGCGAAGCACAGGATGATTGGCCTGAAGTTGCTTCGCCACCCGCCACGAGACCTCCTGTTCGGACGTCATCCACGCGACGTCCCAGGCCCCGTGACGGATGTGTGTCCTGGCCAGCAGGACTCCCAACACGATAAAGAGGCTGGCTTGGGACCAGGTGCGCATGAAAGCGGGCGCTCGGTGGAAGAGGCGCTCTCGTATCCAAACCAGCAACACCGCTCCATAGATTAGTAATCCCATGGCTGGAATGCCTTCCTGAGCCAAGCCTCGCTGCGAAACGAATGCCACCGGCAGGATTCCTGACACGGCCAGCAGCCAGCCCAAGCGAAGCGCGGCCGATCCGGTCCACCACGCGATCACCAGCGACACCAGGAGGATCGCGATCGCTCCCCGCGCTTGAATGACGTCAATCCAATAGAACGCTTCATTCAGAAAGTGTGCAAATTGGAGCAGGTAATGATTGACGGTGAACACAGGCCGGTAGGCATCGATCTGGGCCAGTATGCTGTCGTGTTGGAATTTGCCGGCGACATACGGGATCGTCATCGCCCCCAACACCAGGCCGGTGCGGGCCTGGCGTGTGATCCAGGCCAGCGATGATGGCGCATGGTAGATCGCTTCCCACATCACCAACATCAACGGCAGCGTCACCGCCATCTCCTTCGAATTCAACGCGCAAATGTAGAGACCGGCCAGGACCACAACCTGCCACAGGCCCGGCAAACCGCCTCGCTTGCGGATTCGGATATAATACGCAAAAGCGGCAAAGTAGAAAAAGAAACAGAATACGTCGAAGCACAATCCGGCGTTGTAATAGAGTGGCTGGACATTGGTATGGAAGCAGCCAATCAGCGCCACCAACGCGCCGGTTTCGCGGGAGCCAGAAATGGCGCGAGCGAATACGTACGTCAGCCCGATATTCGCCATAATCACGGCGAAGCACACAACGTGAAACGGAAGCGGGTTCATCCCGAACCACTGGTAGAAGGCGCGATAGAACAGCTCGCCCAAAGGACGGTACGCCGGGGAAAAGTACAATACGTTCGCCTTGACCCACGCTCCCATCGACTCGCTCTGCGCGCGGGACAAGTTGGCCAGATCGTCGTGTGTAAAGTACACACTGAGTCCGCCTCTCGAAAGCCACAGGAAGTAGCCCGCGACCGCCAGCACGGCCGCCCAGGTCAGCAGGCGGCGGCTTGTTCCACTGGTGCCTGCGTCGGCCATAAGGGCCAATAGTAGCGCACCGCTCTATCATTGACACGCGACTATACGGGGTGTAGATTGGTGGGCGTGACCACGAGGCTAATTCTCTTGGCGGTAGCGGTGCCTGCATTCGCGCACCACTCGGTCTCTGCCGAGTTCAACATGAACCAGGCGGTGAAGTTGACCGGCGTCGTCACAAAAATCGAGTGGATGAATCCCCACGCATGGTTTTACGTGGATGTGAAAGACGAAAAAGGCGGCGTGGAGCATTGGCAGTTGGAGACCGGCGCCCCGATTGAGCTGGTCAGGCGAGGCTGGAAAAAGACTGACCTCAAGGTGGGGGATGAGGTCACCGTCAATGGATTTCGCGCCAAGGACGGCACCAACACCGCGAATGCCAGGGAAGTCTTGTTGCCCGGCGGCAAGAAGGTCTTCAGCGGGTCGGCGGAGGATGGAGCCCCCAAGGGTCCGTGAAGCAGAGCGAGTATCTACCGTACGACGACAGTACCCAGCTTGCCCGCCAGATCAATCGATATCCGAAAAGTTTCACCCGTCATCCCGCGCAGCCTCTGATCCAACGCCCGCTTACATTGTCGGAGTTGACCGGGCCAACCGGATTTGTGCGGAAGCTGGCCGCCGGCGCCCTGGATCTTTCGCGTGCCGCTGCTGACGGCCCGCGCGCTATCGGCCAGCTCATTTCGGTCACCGGACGCGTGACCGATGAAGATGGCTCTCCCATGGGAGGCGCGGTGGTCGAGCTGTGGCAGGCCAATTCCGCCGGCAAGTACGTTCATGAATTGGATCGTTTCGATGCGCCGCTCGATCCGAATTTTACGGGCCAGGGACGCCTTGTGACGGACGCGGAAGGACACTTCCAGTTTGTCTCCATCAAGCCCGGCGCCTATCCGGTGCTTGAATCGGACTGGTGGTGGCGGCCGCCGCATATACACTTTTCCATTTTCGGTCCGAGCTGGATGAACCGCTATGTAACCCAGATCTTCTTCCCTGGCGAGCCGTTAAATGAAATCGATCTCCTGCTCAACGGAGTCCCGGATCGAGCCGTGCGCGAGCGCCTGATCTTTCAGCCGGAAGAACCGGCGATCGATGCCAGGAAGGCCCT
>JBGPHB010000511.1:0-4662 GCA_041484155.1 Bryobacteraceae bacterium | reverse complement strand
CTCAGTTTTCGGACGAGAGGTCACGGGCGATCCGTATTCGCGTAGCTCCTGGTGAGCTAAAGGCGCACTCTTCGGTCTCAGAAACTGGGGAGAGCGAGGAAAGTATCCCGACGGCGTACGATGGTCCGGCGGTCGAAATTGGGTTCAACGCCCAGTATCTTCTTGACTTCCTGCGTGCCGTCCAGAACCAGCAAGTTTCGTTTTTCTTCAAGGATCCGAATAGTGCGGGTGAGTTGCGTCCAGCCGGTGAGAAGCCCGAGAACTATCGGTACGTGATTATGCCGATGAGAATCTGAGTTGGGCAGCAGCTCCAGCCGACTGACCACGGACCGCTAACGACTACATTCACCATGTCCACAAACGATATGAGCGGCCAACAGAACTATGATGCGAGTAGCATCAAGGTACTCGAAGGCCTTGAAGCCGTTCGCCTGCGCCCGGCGATGTACATTGGATCGACCGGAGACAGCGGTCTTCATCACCTGGTCTACGAGGTCGTAGACAACTCGGTCGATGAAGCTTTGGCGGGACACTGCACGGAGATCAGTGTGACAATTCACGAAGATGATTCTGTCACTGTGATCGACAACGGCCGTGGCATCCCCACCGGAATGCACGAGGAAGGCATGTCCGCAGCCGAGGTCGTGATGACCAAGTTGCATGCCGGCGGTAAGTTCGACTCGAATACTTACAAGGTTTCCGGCGGACTGCACGGCGTGGGTGTGAGTGTGGTCAACGCCCTTTCGGAATCGTTGCTGCTGGAGATCTGGCAGAAGGGCGGGACCTGGGAGCAGGAATACGCGCGCGGTGTTTCGAAGACGCCCCTGGCACAGACCGGCAAAGCCGGGCGCAAGACCGGGACGAAGATCACTTTCAAGCCAGACAGCTCCATCATGGATGCGACGAAGTTTAACTTCGACACGCTCTCGCAGCGGCTACGCGAGCTGGCGTTCCTGAACAAGGGCCTGAAGATTACCCTAACCGATGAGCGCGAGGAGCCGTCGCGTTCCTCTGAGTTTCAATTCAACGGCGGGATCGCCGAGTTCATCAAGCATTTGAACCGCGGCAAGAGCCTCCTTCACGATAAACCGATCTACTTCGAGGGCGAGCGCGAGGTGTCTAACGGCATCCTCACGATGGAGGTGGCGCTGCAATATAACGACTCGTACAGCGAGTCGGTGTTCAGCTTCGCAAACAACATCAACACAGTGGACGGCGGCTCCCACCTCAGCGGGTTTCGCAGCGCGCTGACGCGCACCATCAACTTCGCCGGGCAACAAGCTGGGCTGTTCAAGGACGTGAAGGAAAACCTCAGCGGCGACGATGTGCGCGAAGGACTCACCGCTGTGGTCAGCGTGAAGCTCCCGCAACCGCAGTTCGAGGGGCAAACCAAGGGCAAGCTAAATTCGGACATTCAGGGGCAGGTCGCGCAGTTCATTAACCAGGGGCTGGGCGAGTTCTTCGACAAGAATCCTACCGTGATGCGGAAGATTGTGTCGAAGGCCATCGACGCTTCGCGTGCTCGCGAGGCGGCGCGTAAAGCTCGGGACCTGACGCGGCGCAAGGGAGCGTTGGACTCCGGCGGACTGCCTGGAAAACTTTCCGATTGCCAGGAGAAGGACCCGGAGCGTTGTGAGTTGTTCCTGGTCGAAGGCGAGTCCGCTGGTGGCACCGCGAAGAGCGGCCGGGACCGGCGCTACCAGGCGATTCTCCCATTGAAGGGTAAAATCCTGAACGTCGAAAAAGCCCGCTACGACAAGATGCTGGGGCATGAGGAAATCAGGGCCATGATCACCGCCATCGGTACGGGGATCGGCAAGGACGACTTCGACCCGGCCCGCCTGCGCTACGGCAAGGTCATCATCATGACGGACGCGGACGTAGACGGCTCGCACATCCGCACCCTTCTACTGACCTTCTTTTTCCGGCACATGCAGGAATTGATCAAACAAGGGCACATCTTCATCGCACAACCGCCGCTGTATCGGATCAAGAAGGGCAAGTCGGAGAAGTACATCAAGGACGATAAGGAATTCACCCGCGAAATTCTGCGGCGCGCCACGGAGAACCTGACGGTCGAACTGAAAGACAAGACGGTGCTGAGCAGCACGGAGCTGCGGAACTACCTGATGCAACTCGACGAGTTCCAAGTCACGTGGCGCCGCCTGGAGCGCCGCCTGCGTGATTCGCGGGTGGTGGAGATTTTGGCGCGTGCCGAACTGGCGATCGATACGAAGGCCGATTTCAACGACCAGAAGAATCTGAAGCCGGTGCACGATGCTCTGAAAGCCGCCAAGATCGAAACAGAGCTCAAGGCCGACGAGGAGCACGCGGCGTGGATGGTAACATTCAAGGATCCGACCAACGCAGAGCGTGCGATCAACATCGAACTGGCCGGCCAGCCCGAGTACAAGCGTCTGCGCTCGATGGCCCGCCAGACGGCTAAGTTCAATCAGCCTCCCTTCACGGTGGTGAAGGACAACCATCGTGAGAAGCAAGAGGGATGGCGCGATCTGCTCGACTACGTGAAGAAGGAAGGCACCCGCGAAGTGACCATCCAGCGCTATAAGGGCTTGGGCGAGATGAACGCCGACCAACTGTGGGAGACCACGATGAATGTGGAGACCCGTACCCTGCTAAAAGTGTCGCTCGAGGACCTGGTCCAGAGCGATCAGATCTTCACTACTTTGATGGGTGAGGACGTCGAGAGCCGACGCAAGTTTATCGAGGAAAACGCACTGGACGTCCGGAATCTGGACGTGTAGCGAGTGTACAGATTGTTGTACACTTAGACGTGTCGACAATCACTTCGAAGAAACGCAGACGTCCCGAGATCCACCTTGGTCCGCTCGCGATGGTCGAAGCACGCCGGCAGTTCACCAAGCTGCCGGATGAGCTGGCGAAGCACCCCGAAATCGGTGCAATCAAAGTAACCCGCCGGGGCAAGCCAGTGCTTGCCGTGATGTCCTGGGACTTGTATGAGTCCGTAACCGAGACCATGGCCATCATGTCCGATCCGGAAATGATGGCCGCTTTCCGCCAAGGTGTTCGAGAGCTGAAAGAAGGAAAAGCGATTCCTCTAGAGCAGCTCAAGAGAGAACTTGGGTTTTGACCTATCGGGTAGAGATCACGCCGCGAGCGAGTTCTCTGGTAAGAAACATGTCGGACCGGAGGGTGCAGGAAAAGTTGATCGAGCGGATGATGGGGTTGGCCTTCGAACCTGAGCTTCAGGGGAAAGCCCTGCACGATGATCTGAAGGGTTTTCGCAGTATCCGCGCCATCGGGCAGCGGTACCGGATCATTTATCGCGTCGAGAGATCGATCGTGACGGTGAACGTGGTCGCCGCCGGTATTCGAAAAGAGGGAAGCCGGGAGGATGTCTACGTGCTGGCTCGAAGGCTGTTGAAGCTTGGCCTTCTGTAATCCACGTACACCCTTTGCGCCGGCGAGACTCGTGCAGAGCGAGCCGCAGTGAATTCTCAGTTTGGCTCCTTCGGGTTAGTAGCATACACCCGGTCCGCCATTTGTTTGAGGCTCGGCCTTCTCTAGCTAGTCCACATACACCCGCTTCACCCGCGCGCTGATGCCGCATAGGACGCTGTAGGAGATTGTCCCGGCGATCCGAGCCATCTGCTGAGCGTTGATGGATACGTCGCCCTCAGTGCCAAGCAGGGTCACGGCGTCGCCGGCCCGCAAGGCAGGACACGCTGTCGCGTCAATGGTCGTCAAATCCATCGAAACGGCCCCGACAATCGGTACAAGGTTGCCCTTCGCGATCACCTTGCCCTTGTTTGAGAGGCGATGTGGGATGCCGTCGGCGTAACCGGCGGCCAGCACCGCGATCCGCATGGGCCGCGCGGCGCGGTGCATGCCTCCGTAGCCGATCAGCGCGCCGGCCTCGATGTCGTTCACCGCCAGGACAGTTGCCTTCCAGGTCAGGGCGGGATGGACGTGTAGGGCCGCCGGTGGCCCACCACGGGCCGGGGAGACGTAGCCGTAGATCGCATGACCCGGGCGGACCAGATTCCCCCAGGCCTCGGTGCGGCGATAGGCGACCGGTATGGTGCCGGATTGGTGCACATACGGTGGCGTCATCCCGGCGGCGTCGAACGCTGCCAGGACCGCCCTGAAGCGCCGGAGTTGCTCCTCTGTCTGGGGACTCTCGTAGTTGCCCGAGGAGGCGAAGTGGGTCATCAAGCCTTCGAGTGGAGCCGGCGCCGCCGCTACCCGGCGAACGATCTCTTCCGGCGCCGCACGTGTGCCCAGGCGGCCCATGCCGCTGTCGATTTTCAGATGATAGGGAACGCGCACGGCGGCGAGATCGTCGAGCGAATGGACCACCGGAGTCAGATGGAACGCTTCTAGGGCCGGACGCTCATCGGGCAGGAAATCCGCCATGACCACGATGCGGGCCGCAATACCCGCCTCGCGCAGCGCCACACCCTCCTCGACGTTCGACACCGCCAGCCAGCGTACGCCCTCGCTCTCGAGCACGCGCGAAACCTCCACCGCACCGTGGCGGTAGGCGTCGGCTTTCACCACGGGCATCACTTCCGCCGAAGCGCCGACCACGGCTTTCACGGCGCGGATGTTCTCTCGGATCCGCGAGCGGGAGATCTCTACCCAGCTCCTCATGTCACTTCCGTGGGCGTGCGAGGCTGG
>JBGPHB010000510.1:0-4662 GCA_041484155.1 Bryobacteraceae bacterium | reverse complement strand
CTCCAAGTTTCCGGTCTCGTTCCACAGGTATTTGCACGCTGCCCGGCCACAGTCCTTGAAGGTCCGGATCGCCCCACGGCGTCTTGGGCGGTGTATATGCCTTCTTTGACGGCGCCTGACCCAACACGGAGAGCGAAGCAGTCAAGGCCGCGACAAAGACAAATCGGCGGCTCATCTGAAAACCTCCTGAAGCTGGCGTGCAGCTTTGGCGGATTCCGTTAAATATTCGAGTGCCGCCGCAACGCCACCCTTGGCGTGAGGAATACCGGCAAGCTCCAAACCCATCTCAACGCCGCTGAGAGTTCCGGCCAGCATGAGGTCGTTAAAGTCGCCGAGGTGGCCGATACGAAAAACTTTGTCCTGAAGCCTCCCGAGGCCCGTGCCGAGCGGCATGTTGAAGTGTTCGAGAATCACCTTGCGAAGCTGGTCGGCGGAGTGACCGGCCGGTGTGAAGACAGCGGTCACCGAGTTGCAAAACTCCTTTGGATCGAGGGCCACATTTTCCAGCCCCCAAGCTCGCACGGCGCGACGTGTTGCTTCGCCGTGGCGTGTGTGCCGGGCAATGACATTCTCCAGACCATCCTCGCGCAACATCTGCAACGCCTCGCGCAAGCCAAAGATCAGGTTGGTAGCGGGCGTGTACGGGAAGAAACCGTTGGCGTTCTGCGCGAGCATGGGCTGCCAGTCCCAATAGGCCTTCGGAAGCCGTGCGGATTTCGAAGCCGCCAACGCCTTTTCGCTCACCGCGTTGAAGCCGAGCCCCGGCGGCAGCATCAGGCCTTTTTGCGAGCCGCCGACGGTCACGTCCACTTCCCACTCGTCGTGCCGGTAGTCGATGGAAGCCAGCGAGGAAATCGTATCCACCAGCAGCAGCGCCGGATGGCGCGCGCGGTTCATCGCTTGGCGCACAGCGCCCACGCGGCTGGTCACGCCCGTGGAAGTTTCATTGTGCACCACGCCCACGGCTCTGATCTTGTGATCGCGATCCTCGCTGAGCTTCTGCTCCACCACTTGGGGATCGGCGCCGTGGCGCCAATCGGTAGGCACGAAATCGACATCCAGGCCAAGCTTTACCGCTATCTCGCGCCACAAACCGGCGAACTGGCCGATGTCGAACATCAGCACTTTGTCGCCCGGCGAGAGTGTGTTGACCAGCGCTCCCTCCCAGGCTCCCGACCCGGAGGAAGGAAAGATGATCACTTTGCCCGAGGTTTTGAAAACCTCCTTGAGCCCCTCCAGAACCTCGAGGGTAAGGAGGCTGAACTCAGGGCCCCGATGATCGATGGTCGGCCGCGCGATGGCGCGCAACACACGGTCTGGGACGTTGGTGGGTCCGGGAATCTGAAGAAATTGTCGGCCGCTTGAGTAAGAGATAAGTCGCTCCAGAAGCTCATTATTACATTTCGCCCCGAGCCCCCGTCTATCCCGCCGGAGGCCCTGAAAAATCCACGGAGTACCTGCACAGTAGGATTCTTGCTGAAACTGGCAGAATCTTGGGAAGCTGGCGTGGCGCACGCACTTGCGTGCCACGTTCACAATCATGTGAACGCGTGGCCAAGTGCTCGCAAAGGTTCGCGCCACGATGCCGGCGAGGAACGGTTTGGTTCCGGCTTGTCCGGTTAGGGAGCGGGCTGAATGAGTTTTCTCACGGGCGTGGCTTATCAGTTTTAGACCGCGAGGAACAACGTGTTGCCCTCGCGATTTACAAGCAGCAGGACGGGGTTGCTTTGGTTCGCCGTACTCACTGCTTGCCGGAAGTCGTTCACGCTTTTCACCGGCTGGTGATTGACTTCCTGGATCACGTCGCCTGGCTGGAGACCGGCCTCGGCGGCCCGGCTGGCGGGACTGACCTCGCCCACCACCACTCCCTTGGTCTGCGGCGCCAGCTTGAGTTGCTGAGCCGCATCCGGCGTCAGGTTCTCCACCGTCACGCCATCCAGGACGGTATCCTGCCGTTCCGCGCCCACGGCAGCACGCTCTTGCTTCGCCGGGAACTCACCAAGTTGCACGGCGACGTCTTGCGGCTTGCCGTTGCGGAGCACTTTCAGTTTCACGGTTTCGCCGGGCGTCAGCATGCCAATCTTCAAGCGCAACTGATTCGCATCCGCTACCGCCTGGCCGTTGACAGTAAGAATAATGTCGCCCTTCTGCAGACCGCCGCGCGCGGCGGGGCTCGCCGCAGTGACGTCGCCGACCAAAGCGCCCGTTACTTCACTGGCGTTGAAGGCTTTCGCCATGGCAGGCGTCACATCCTGAGGCAGAATGCCGAGGTAGGCTCGCTCCACCTTGCCATGTTTGAGGATCTGGTCCATGTCATGGCGCGCCATGTTGATGGGGACTGCAAAGCCGATTCCCTGGTTGCCTCCGGAGTTCCCCGGAATGATCGCCGTATTGATGCCGATCAAATTCCCTTCATCGTCGACCAGGGCGCCGCCTGAGTTGCCGGGGTTGATCGGCGCGTCCGTCTGAATAAAGTCCTCGACCTCTTCGATCGCGCCCCTGAGGCTGCGGCCAGTGGCGCTCACGATTCCGCTGGTGACGGTCTGACCGACGCCAAAGGGATCCCCAATCGCCAGCACGATATCGCCGACCGCGACTTTGCTGGAGTCCGCCAGAGTCAGGGCCGGGAAGTTCGATCCGTCAATCTTCAGTACCGCGATGTCCGTTCGCGAATCGGTGCCCACCAGTCGAGCCTTCATCTCGCGCTTGTCGTAGAGGGTAACCGTAATGTCCGTCGCACGATCCACTACGTGATTGTTGGTCAGAATATAGCCTTCCGGACTCACGATCACGCCCGATCCGAGGCTCTTCTCCCGACGCTCTTTCGGTACCGAGAAGCGTTGGGAAAAGTCGTCGCCAAAGAACTGGCGGAACAATGGATCCATTCCACCTGGACCGCGCATCGAACTAGAATCAGACTTGGTGACCCTTGAGGAGGAGATGTTGACCACCGCCGGGACCACTCGCTTCACCACACCGGAGTATCCGCGCCCGGCTGCCGATTCGGACCGGCTAACGGTCTTGATCGAAGCGGGAGGATTGTCTCGCGCGTCCGTCGCCCCTTTCAAGCCAAGAAGCCCGGTGACGGCCAAAGCCGTCGTCAAAGACACACCGGCCAGCCAACCCCGGGAAAACAACCTGTTTTTCATATTTGCTACCTCGCAATGCCTCTCTATCCCAAAAGACGTAGCAGCGCCAATTTTGTACCAAGCAGGTTTTGAGACCAGTACCGGACCCCCGAACCATTAGTACGACGGCATGTTTCGCCGTTCACCGGCGGCGCTAAAATTGTGGCACACTGTTATGGTTCCGGAGTTAGACATGGTTGGCCGAACCGTCCTGCAATATCAATTTCTCGAAAAACTGGGCGCCGGTGGCATGGGCGAGATCTACAAGGCTCAGGACACGCGGCTCAACCGGTTCGTGGCTATCAAAGTGCTGTCCACCGCCAATTCCGGGGAACCGGAGCGCCGCCGCCGGTTCATCCAGGAAGCCCAAGCAGCGTCCGCTTTAAACCATCCCAACATCATCACGATTCACGACATCATCTCGGAAAGCGATTCCCAGTTCATGGTGATGGAGTATGTGGCCGGCAAGACGCTGGTCGATCTGATCCCCAAGGGCGGCCTCCGTCTGCCCCAGGCCCTTAAATACGCGGTCCAGATGACCGACGCGCTCAGCACCGCGCATGCCGCCGGTATCATTCATCGCGACCTGAAGCCCGCCAACGTCATGGTCACCGATTCGGGCCTGGTCAAGATTCTCGACTTCGGTCTCGCCAAGCTAACCGACCGCAGCCCGATGAGCCAGGTCGGGGATGACCCGACTCAGACCCAGACTATCGCCGATGCGCCGCTCACCGTGGAAGGATCCATCATCGGCACCGTCAGCTACATGTCGCCGGAACAGGCGCAGGGCAAGAAGGTGGATACCCGCTCGGATATTTTTTCATTCGGCGTGGTCCTCTACGAAATGGTCACGGGCGTCCGTGCTTTCTCGGGAGACAATACGCTGTCCACGCTCTCGGCGATCCTTCGCGACGAAGCGAAGCCGTTCACCGAAGTCGCTCCGGACGTGCCGCCGCAAATCGAGCAGCTCATCAGCCGTTGCCTCCGAAAGAATCCCGACAATCGCTGGCAGTCCATGCAGGACGTGAGGATGGCGCTCGGCGCCCTCAAGCACGAATCCGACTCCGGGCAGCTCTACCAACCCAAAATTCCAGCCGCCGCCCGCAAGCGCAATTCGTCGATGGCCATGGCGGCGATAGCGCTCGGTCTGGTAGTCCTGATCGGCGGCGGTGTGGGCGCGCGGATGTGGGTCAAGCGGCGCCAGCAGGCGCAGGCGGCCGCGCAAGCCGCTGCCATTGTGACCACGCCCCCCGCTCAACCTGTTCCAGCCGCCGCACCGGAACCCGAGCCGCCTTCGCCCACGCCGGCTGCGCCGGCCGCCGATGCAGCCCTGACCAACGACAGCATCATCGAAATGGTCGAGGCCAAAGTGGATAATTCGGTTATCGTTAGCCAGATCCGTTCCTCGAAAACGGACTTCAACCTCTCTTCCACCGAAGTGATTCGACTGACAAAGGGTGGCGTTCCGGCCAGGGTGATCGAAGTCATGCGCAACCCCAAGGCTGCTCCGAGCCCGGCCAAAGTGGCGTCGGCT
>JBGPHB010000509.1:0-4671 GCA_041484155.1 Bryobacteraceae bacterium | reverse complement strand
GTCCATACCGAAGTACGAAATCGGCGTGGGCTACTCAGGGCTCCACACCAACTCCGCTGATTCCACGCTCCAACGGACCGGTAACGGCGGCGCGGGGTATTTCGAATACAACCTCAACCGCACACTCGGACTGGTCGGCGACTTCGGCGGCTACGCCAACACGAATACCCACGACCGGCTGGCGACCTACATGTTCGGACCGCGGTTCAATTGGCGGCGCAGCCGGCCGTGATGAGCGAGTGCTGGACCTCCAGTTCCCGCCGTTGGACTAGTCAAGATTTTGAGTTGCCCGCCGATCTTGGTTGCCCGCTCGCGCATGCCCGCCAAACCCCAGTGTCCGTCGCGTTCCTTCTCGAGGACCTGAGGATCGATTCCCCGCCCGTTGTCGCGAAACAGCACGCGCAGCTCGCTGTCGGAATATTCAAGTTCTAGCTCGACGCGTTCGCCCCGGAATGACTGAACGCATTAACCAAGGCCTCTCTGCCAATTCGGTAAATCTCGCCCTGGATCTCTAAGGAGTGTTTGGAGGCGAGAGGTTGGAGTCGACAGTTTGTTGGTGCTAGACCGCGCGCTCAGCGCCCACCCAGAAGCGTTCCCGCAAGAGACGCTTCAGCACTTTGCCGGAGCCGCTTTTCGGCAGATCTGTCTCTGAGAACTCGATATGGCGAGGAACTTTGTAGTTTGCCAGGTTCTGGCGGCAGTGGCGGATCAAATCGCTCTCGGAGAGGCGGAGCCCCAGCTTGAGAACCACACAGGCGGCCACCAGCTCTCCCCATTGAGCATCCGGGATCCCAAAAACAGCGGCCTCGCGCACGGCTGGGTGGTTGAAGATGACGGCCTCGACTTCGCCGCTGTAGACGTTTTCGCCGCCGGTGACGATCATGTCTTTCAAGCGATCCAATATGTAGAAATAGCCCTCGGCGTCGCGGTAGCCGATGTCGCCTGTGCGAAAGAAGCCGTTTCGAAAGACCGCGGCTGTATCCTCTTTGTCGTTCCAGTATCCGCGCATGACGTTTGCGCCTCGCGCCACGAGCTCGCCGCGTTGCCCAGACTCCAGCAACCGGCCCGATTCGTCCGCCACCTGAACCTCGACACCCGGGCAGGGCCGCCCACATGAAGTGAGCCGCTCTTCCGTGTGCTCTTGGTCCTGCAAGCCGGTCAGATATCCAGTCTCGCTGAGGCCGTAAACCTGAACGAGCTTGGCATGCGGAAGAAACTGGCGCGTTCTGCGGATCAGATCGGGCGTCATAGGAGATCCACCGTAAGCCAGCAACTCGAGAGACGTCAGGTCACGCGTCATGATTTCCGCGGATTGGGTGAGCAGATTGATCATGGTGGGCACTAACACGGTGTAGCTGACTCGCTCCGTTTCAACCGTGGCGCAGAAGGCCGCCGGGCTGAAGCGCGGCAGTGCGACCTGGCACGCGCCGAACGCCGGCGCGGCGAACATGGCCGGGAAGTCGGCGATATGGAAGATTGGCGCAGCGTGGAGGTATACTCCGCCTTCGCGATATCCCATCCAATAGTTGGCATTATGGACGTTCGACAGAATGTTGGAGTGCGTCAACACCACGCCCTTCGGCCGGCCAGTGGTGCCGCTGGTGTAGATTAAAGCCAGAATGCCTTCCGGGTCGTAGCATGCGTCCGGGCAGGGCGCACTCGTTCCCTCTAACGGCTCTTCGTCCGCCACCACCTCCCACGGAACGGGAGTGTTCGGCTTCGGAAGAGACGAATGCCGCACTAATCCGCGCGGGGAAGCGTCCGCGAGAAGGTGATCTATCTCCACGACTGAGAGCCGCGTATTGATGGGAACGACGACCAGGCCCAGCCAACTGCACGCATACACTAGCTGGATGTAATCGGGGCCATTTGGAAGCAGCAACGCCAATCGATCGCCAGGCTGGAAGCCGGCGACACAGAGCGCCGCAACCAAACCTTGGACGCGCTCGTGAAGCTCCTGGAAGGTTAGAAGGTGATCGCCTACGCGAAGCGCCGGCCTGTCAGCGTAGTACTGAACGGCCCGTTGCATGGAGTGGACATAGATCATCTCATTGCTCCAGGCACGTTGACCAATCGGGCGCATCAGATTCCCATCGATGTTGCGCCAGGTCGGCTACGGTGATCATCTTAAGACCGTGCTTCAGGCAGAAGTGTCCGAGATCATGTACTCGCGCCATGCTGCCGTCGTCGTTCATAATCTCGCAGATCACGCCTGAAGGATGTAGACCCGCCAAACGGGCAAGATCAACGGCTGCCTCCGTCTGTCCGCGGCGCTCCAGAACTCCGCCGGGGCGCGCGCGAAGCGGGAAAACGTGACCCGGCCGCCCCAAATCTTCCGGGCGTGTGCGCGGATCAATTGCAGCAAGAATGGTCTGCGCTCGATCGTGAGCCGAAATTCCGGTTGTTACACCACGAACTTTCGCATCAATGGATACCGTGAAAGCTGTTCCGCACGGGGAAGTATTGCACTGTGTCATCGGATGAAGTGCCAGCTCGTCCGCTCTTTCGCCGGTGATAGCCAAACAAATCAGACCGCGTGCATGAGTCGCCATGAAGTTGATGGCCTCGGGTGTAATCATCTCGGCGGCCATCGTGAGGTCGCCTTCGTTCTCGCGATCGTCGTCGTCGACGACCACAATCATGCGCCCCGCTCTGAGTTCTTCAATGGCCGTCTCAATCGAGGCAAAGACAGACGATTTGTTGAACGCGCCAAGTTCTCCCTCGGACTGGAAGCCACCGGCATACTCAAGCAAGTCAGTAAGCATAGAGCCCGGTTTCACACCAGCGAGAGGGTGTGCCCCATCCTCTCTTTCTTAGTTCGTAGATACGTTATTGCGTGAGGACTAGGAGTGACTTCGCATGGAATCTGTTCGACTACTTCGATGCCTGCATTCACCAACGCCCGAGGTTTGTCGGGATTATTTGAAAGAAGCCGAACCCGGCGGATGCCAAGATCAGCCAGTATCGCGACAGGCAAGCTGAAATCCCGACAGTCGGCCTCGAATCCGAGCGCATGATTCGCGGCAACGGTATCGAGGCCTTGATCCTGGAGGGCGTAGGCGCGGAGCTTCGCTGCGAGTCCGATGCCGCGGCCTTCCTGATGTTCGTAAATCAACAGACCGCACCCTTCACGGGCGATGGTTCGCATCGCAAATTCCAACTGGTCCCCACAATCGCAACGAAGCGATCCAAGCACGTCACCGGTAAAGCACTGCGAGTGCATACGCAGGAGCGGTACGCCCGACGCCGGATCGCCTAGAATCAGGACGACCGCCGTCTCAAGCGGGCCCGGCCGGAGGCCCTGGCCCTCAAACCCGAACATCCGAAATACTCCCCAACGCGTCGGCAGCACTGTAGCCGCAACTTGTCGTATCCCGCCGTAATGCTGAGATCCGTTCATAGGAGTTTCCGTTTGGACGGGCGTCCTGTTTCAAGACGCCTTAAGTGGCGTCTGGGCTGCCTTCGTTCTGCTAAAGTCCAGAGGGCGCCTTTCAAAGAATGCTGTAATCGCTTCTTTGGTTTCTGCCGACCGCACGCGCACGGCAAACTCCTGGAGCTCACGGGCAACCGCCTGCTCAAATTGCTCGCGCTGGGGACGTTTCATCAGGTCCTTACAAATCCTCAACGCCACTGCTGGTTTCCGTGCAAGCGTCTGCGCTGTCTCTGTAGCCTTTGCCAAGAGATTGGTACCGGGGACGACAGCAGTCACCAAGCCCAGCTCGCTCGCCCGAGCCGCATTGAAGGTCCCACCCAACAGAATCAATTCGGCCGCCTGGAGATATCCGATTTGTCTTGGAAGCAAGAAGCTGGATCCGAACTCCGGCACGAGCGCGAGATTGATAAATGGGATTTGAAACCTCGCGCTCTCCGCAGCGTATACGAAGTCGAAGTGGGTCAGAATGGTGGTTCCTCCTCCGATCGCCACCCCGTGTACTGCGGCGACCAGCGGCTTGCTGAATCGGATCAGCGCATTTATCAGGCGAGCCTGCGGACTATCGCCCGGTCCCGGAGGATTCTTCGCGAAGTCCTCCAGGTCATTCCCGGCGGTGAACGAATCGCCGGCTCCGTACAACAGGACGACATCTATGTCGTCGTCCTTGTCTGCTTCGTTAAGCAGATCGGCCAGACCGGTATACATCGCCGCCGTCATCGCATTCTTCTTCGTCGGGCGATTGAATTGCACTCTCAGTATGCTTTCGGAGCGTTCCGTTAGAAGTTCATTCATGGGTCACCGTTTCGTTTCTGAAATTAGTGGAATCTCCGCGTACGCGATGCCGCTCAAGTTGCCTTTTGCAAACTGCAGATTCTTCGCATTCGCGCCATCAAGGCCGCAGCTATATACAGAGCCCCCCAAGTCGGTCATGAACATCCGGTTGTTCTTGAGATCCAGCGCCAGGCCAATGCCCTCCATGAGATGGTTGAAAATGATTTCCGGATCTTTGCGGGAATCCATCGGCGCACGATTCACGGTGTTGCCGCGCGGCGGGTCTCCACGGTCGGTCCAGTACATAGTCCGGCTGGCTAAATCCAGATCCAGGTCGATCGGTTCGGGAAGATCGTCGTAAAGAAGCTCAATGTCTTTGCGGGTTGACGGAGTTTGACCCGTCGGAATCTCCAGGCCAGCCCGGAAGATTCGGCCTTGGCCGGCGTTGTCAGGACCCTTTTGCGTCC
>JBGPHB010000508.1:0-4675 GCA_041484155.1 Bryobacteraceae bacterium | reverse complement strand
GATTCGAAGTCTTCCTACATTGACCAAGTTGCCGGGCTGGTGGCGAACTCCGCCGGCCCGATCTCGAATAGCTCCGCTTGGGGGCCAGTTTCATTGACATCGACTGTCGCGACTTCAAACGGCGGCACCAGCACCAAAATGGCAGGTGGGTTGGTTGGCGGCAGCTATGTTAATTCTTTTGGCACGTCGACCGTAATCAACAGTTTCGCGACGGGCGGAGTATCGGCGTCCGGCGTGAACGATCGGCTTATGGTCGGAGCCCTAATGGCATATAACATAAGCTCGATCGCCTCTTCTTATGCGCTCGGAAAGCTATCTGTGCAAGGTGGCAGCGGAAATACGATTGGCGGGTTAGTCGGCAGAAACGATGTTCAAGGATCCATCACTTCGAGTTACTGGGATGTAAATCAGACGGGTCTCACGATCGGTGTCGGGTCTGGAACAGCAACGGGTGCAACGAGCTGGAACGCTGCGCCAACAGCGGTCCCGGCGGGATTTGATCCGGCGGCTTGGGGTCTGACGCCAACCGTCAATAATGGATATCCATGCCTTCTCTGGCAATCGGTATGTGCGGCGCAGGGCCTTCTGCCGGATTCGGACCGCATATTCAATTTCGCAGAGGCCATATGGCCGCAGGTTTTCGGTATTGCGAGCCCTCCCTCGGCAACAGCACTCGGATATTACTACCGCTTCTATAACAAGACCGGCTTTTACCTGGCAACACAAGCAGGAGAATTGTATCTATGTTGGCTGAGCCTGGTTCGCCTATATTGGCCGCCCCTGCTTGGTCAAAATGTTCTTGATCTTGGCCCAGTGTCTTGGTGGCTGGCGACGGCGAGGTCTGCAGGATTTTAGATCCAAGAAGCAAAACGCAACTCCGTGATGGTTAGCGGCTGCCATTCAGCCATCCGTTGACACTTCAAAAGCGGCCAAAAGAGGTGGACCAGGACACCGTTGGCGCGATCCTCTTGATCGCGTCCCCATGCTCCTGCTCGCTACTCTGATCCATGCTACGGCTATCGCGTGGCTCAGGTTCGAGGTGGTTATGACCGGTTCCGGGCGTATCACGCGCCACTCCGAGAAAGGTCGGATTTGGGTGTCGCGCGCCGGCTTGGAGGAAGTCACATGGCCGTGTAGTCGCCATGTCGGACCTCGTGCCTTCTGGGTCGGAAACGGGTTCTGGTAGATCACACCTGCGAAGCATCGATGCGATGCGGTCAGCATTTCGTTTGCCTCGCGTTTCTCGGTAGAATACCAGCTGAATGATCGGGCCAGCTGTAGGCGTCGCCCTACTACTAGGGGCCGTCGCGTGCCGAGCCGAGCTGCTGACCCCAGCGTGGGTGGAACTGGGCGAAGGCAGCGCGGTCCTAGCTCGCGTGCGTCACGCGGATACGCGTGCCGGCCCGCCGCACGCTGCCCTCCAGAACATTTGTGACGCCCAGCGTCTCGGCGATCTTGCGTATGTCCTCGTTTTTCCCTTTGAACGCGAACGCCGAGGTTCGCGCGATCACCTTCAGGTTCCTCACCTGTGTCAACGCGTTAATGATTTCCTCGGCCAGCCCGTCCGAGAAGTACTCGTCGTCCGGACTGTTGCTCATGTTGGCGAACGGCAGCACCGCGATCGACGGCGGTTGCTGCGCCGGGACCGCCTTGAGCACGCCGCCGCTAGTGGCGTTGGTCGCGGCCAGCAGAGCGTCCTTCACCTGCCCCATGGACTGGAACCGGGTGAAGGCGCGCCGCCCCTTCAACATTTCGTACAGCACCAGGCCGAATGAGAAAATATCGGAGCGCGCATCGACGGGCTTGGCTTCGGCCTGCTCGGGAGACATGTAGGCGGCGGTGCCCGGCATGGTCATGCCGATGGTGACTGTCGCCTCCGTTGGCGCTGGTTGGGCGCGGCTCAATAACGCGAGGCCGAAATCGAGCAGCTTGATGCCGGACGCCGTCACCAGGATGTTGGCGGGTTTCAGATCGCGATGCGTGATGCCCTTGGCGTGCGCCGCCGAGAGCGCATCGGCAATCTGCACGGCATGGCGCAGCGCGAGATCGAGCGGTAAGGGACCGGCGAGCGGAGCGCCCTCGATAAACTCCATGACCAGGTAGCCCGGCGCATCCGAGGATGTTCCGATGTCATAAACCTGGCAAATGTTGGGATGGTTCAGCGCGGCAATCGCGCGGGCCTCGCGCTCGAAACGATCGCTGAACTGCTACGCCGAGACCTTGATGGCCACATCCCGCCCCAGCCGCGGATAGTGCGCGCGATACACTTCACCCATACCGCCCGCGCCGATCGACGCAAGGATTTCGTAGGGACCAAGTTTATCACCCGCGGATAGCGGCATGTGAGTGAATCAGTTAAGTGAATCAGTTAAGTTTAGCCGATTAGGAAGCAGTGAGCGCCGGGATGAGTGCTAACGATTGCCATGCATTACTCAAAAGTGATCATGCTTGCCACGCGCAACGTCTGAAAGAACAGGTTAGACTGAACCTAGAATGCCGGCTTCATTGCAACACGTGCTCGCCACTTTGCGCGAGCATCAGGCTGAGCTGAACCAACGCGGAATCCGTCACGCCGCGGTTTTTGGCTCCGTCGCCCGAGGCGAATCACGGCCAGACAGCGACATTGACGTGCTTGTCGATCTTGATCCGCAAGTGCCGATGGGCCTCTTTGAGTACGCCGGCGTAAAGCTTTACGTCTCAAGACTGCTCGGTGGATCAGCGGACGTCGTTCACCGGAAAACTCTCAAGCCCCTGCTCAAAGACTCGATTCTCCGTGATGCGGTGAATGCCTTCTAAGAATCCGGCTCAGCGTTTGCGGGATGTGATCGACAATATTGACGCGATTCTCGCGTTCGTCGCCGGAATGACCTTTGACGACTTTGTCCGTGACAGGAAAACGATCTACGCAGTCACTCGCGCTTTGGAGATCATTTCGGAGGCGTCTCGCAGGTTGCCAGACGATCTCAAACACCGCCATCCCGAGATTGACTGGCCTGCGGGCATGGAGGGAGTTCCGGTCAGTTTATCCGATGTGCCGCCCCCAAGTCCTGTGTTACGGCGTAACCGGAAGTTTCTTGCGTCGACCGTTTCGTAATCGAACTTCGGGGATAGTTTTTCGCCCTACTTGAAATTCTCCACCAGCTTCAAATCCGATCCCGACGACACAGTCTTGATGTAGAGCAGGTAGCGTCCGTCCGGAGAGACTATCAGTTTCCACCCGAAATGCGGATGGCCTTGTTGCCGTTCTCTCCCTCCAGCATATGTGTGACCACGCCCTGTTCGTTCGTGACGAATTCGTGCCGCGTACCGCCCCAGAAGAAAACTGTGTCGGATAAGGGAATCGCCGGCGAGAGTTCGCCGAGCAATACGCCGTCCTTGAGCGTGACATGGGTGAGCCTTGCGCTGACCGGATTCTCCAGGTAGTGCGACTCGTACGTCCCGACGTATTTGGCCAGCGCTTCCGGAGCCACCTTCACGGCGCGCTTCTTCGCATCTTCTACGGTTTCGGAGGCCTTCCCTACCAGATGTCTGATGTCCTTTTCGTTTTCGGCGCAGATGTATTCGATGACGTCGATGTCGATCGCGAGATCCGCCGGGATAGTTATGGACCAGGGCTTGGTAAAGGTCTGGGGATCGTCGAAGGTCTCCTGGATCTCCATGTGCCCCAGATCGCGGCGCCGGAAACGCTCGGTGGTGCGAAGGGCTTCGCTGTGAGTGTGGCCTCCCAGGTCGAGCCACGTGCGGTCGTTAAACCCGATGGTCTCCACCACCAGAGTGTCGCCTTCCCAATGGCCGACTGAGTACCCCATGTAGCTCGGATTGGGGTCCTTGGGAAGAGCGCGGCCATCCAGGAAGATTTGCCGGTAGGTGAGATCTTCCATGAGAATCACGACAAGGTTGGGAGTTTGGATGACCTTCTGCAGCAAGGGTCCATACACATTCATACGGGGACCCTGGGGCAGGCACTGGAGGTACGGGTCGTCCTTTCCGTAGTTCTCGGCATGCTGTTTGTACAGAGCATCGGCCCAGGGCTGAATCTCTCCGGACTTCAGATCCGCGGCGATGTTCGATATGTACTTGCCGGGGTTCAGGGCCCAAAACCCGGACAGATCCGGTTTGCCGTCGGATGTTCGGGGCACCGGGACGGTTAGATTTGGCTTGCCGTCGGCGGTTCGCGGGATTCCCGGCGTGGGAGTCAGCCATTGCGCCGCCGCGGGCCAGGCTAAGCAGCACATCACGATTACTGCCGGTACCGGGGATTTTTTCATCGCGATCCTCCCTGATACGAAAGCGTATCAAAAGTTCGGGTAGTGCGGTCTGTGACAGACTGCATGCATTGGTGTATTCTTAGCCCAATGCTGGATCTGCTTCTTTCTCGACGCTCCAACCCGGAGCTTGGAATACGTCGACGTTACGAAGCGCTCGTCACCGTCGCTCTTCAGAAACCGCGCACAACGGAACGCCGCGGCGTCCTGTGCGCTTTGGTCATACTGGGTACGCTCTTAGCATCGACTCATTTGGCCGCTCAGTGGCTGAAGGTTCCCACCGCGGGAGTGCCACGAAAGGCCGATGGCAAGGTGGACATGTCGGCCCCCTCGCCCCGCTTGGCGGACGGCAAGCCCGATTTGTCCGGAATCTGGATGACGGGAGAGCCCAATATGCCCCGGCCGGGAGG
>JBGPHB010000507.1:0-4676 GCA_041484155.1 Bryobacteraceae bacterium | reverse complement strand
GTCGTTGACAGCGGCAAGATTAGCGGACGATTGCCCGCGATGTCCCCAGTTTTCAGACATTCCGGCCCTGGTATGCTGTAATGCTAGCGGAGATCGATGTCTTTCCAGATTCGTCCCCTCAAGGAATTCCTGGTGCGGCCCGCTCTGCCAGCGGCGCTCCAGCGAATGTCCGAGCTTTCGATCAACCTGTTGTGGAGTTGGGATCACTCCTTGCGAGGGTTGTTTCGCCGCCTGGATCCGGCCATCTGGAAGGCTTGCAATCAGAATCCGATCGTGATGCTGGGCCGCGTGCCGCAGGCCACGCTCGAGCGCGCCGCCGCCGATCCGCGCTTTCTGGCGCTGTACCGCAGGGCGTGTGAAGTCCATGACACCTATCTGGCCGAATCCGCCGCCGCGGATTCGAACATGCTGGTGGCATACTTCTCGATGGAGTACGGCCTCCTCGATTGCATGCCTATTTATTCGGGAGGACTGGGGGTACTCTCGGGCGATCACCTCAAGGCTTCCAGTGACGCCATGCTGCCGCTGGTAGGCGTGGGGCTCCTCTATCAGAGGGGCTTTCTAAAGCAATCGCTCGACCCGGACGGCTGGCAGCAGGAGCGTACACCCGTCAACGACTTCTACTCGCTCCCGGTGACGCCTGTGCTGCGCCCCGACGGCAGCGAAATGGTGGTCAGCGTCACTCTGGCGGGCGTGCCGGTCTATGTGAAGGTCTGGCGGATCGATGTCGGCCGGGTGAAGCTGTACCTGCTGGACACCAACATCGCTCAGAACCCCAATCCGGAACATCGCGAGATCACCAATCAGCTCTACGGCGGCGAGGGGCATACGCGCATGCGCCAGGAAATTGTTCTGGGCATCGGGGGTCTGCGGGCGCTCAACGAACTGGGCTTGCATCCGACCGTCTATCACATGAACGAAGGGCACTCGGCGTTCTTAGCGCTGGAGCGGATCCGGGTGCTGATGGCGGAGCACCAGCTGAGTTTCGAGGAAGCGTTGGATGCCTCGCGCACCAACAACGTGTTCACGACGCATACGCCGGTGCCGGCGGGAATCGACCTGTTCGACGTCGGCATGATGTACGAATACTTCCAGGACTACTGCCGCGATGCCGGGATCCCGTTCGAGCAGTTGCTGTATCTGGGGCGGCACACGCCGGCCGACCCGCAGGAGCCGTTCTCGATGGCCATTGCCGCCATCAAAACCTCGGCGTTTCGCAACGCGGTGAGCCGCCTGCACCGCCGCGTATCGCAGCAGATGTGGGGACGGTTGTGGCCGAAGCTGCCGGTGTGGGAGGTGCCGATCACCTCCGTCACCAATGCCGTGCACCTGCGCACCTGGATCAACGGCGATCTGGCGAGTCTCTACGACCAATACCTCCAGCCGGACTGGCGGGAAGGACACTCCGAGCCGAAGGTATGGGACCAGATCGCCGAAATTCCCGACGCCGAATTATGGGAGGCGCACCGGCGGCATAAGCGGCACTTGATTGCCTTCGTGCGGGAGAGAGCCGCCGCCAGCGCGATGCAGCGCAACGCTCCGGCCTCCGAGGTGAAGCGCCTTCAAGAGGTACTGGACCCGGAGACCTTCACGATCGGCTTCGGGCGCCGGTTCGCCACGTATAAGCGCGCGACGTTAATCTTCCGCGACCTGGCCCGGCTGAAGCGCATCATCACCAATGCCCGGATGCCGGTGCAGATCGTGATCGCCGGCAAGGCGCATCCCCTGGATACGCCCGGGAAGACTCTCATCCGCGAAATCGTGCAGTATTCGCGCGACCCGGAACTGTCCCGGCACATCGTCTTCGTGGAAGACTATGGTATCCAGGTGGCGCGGGAGATGGTGCAGAGCGTGGACGTATGGCTGAATACTCCACGACGCGGCGAGGAGGCCTGCGGTACCAGCGGCATGAAAGCCGGCATCAACGGCGTGCTGAACGTGAGTATTCTCGACGGCTTGTTCGATGAGGCGGCGGAAGCCTCGGGTGGATGGCCGATCGGCGATCGCGAATCCTATTCGCCGGACCGGGACGACGCGCACGCCGCCGCCATCTACTCGCTCCTGGAAAACGAGATCGTTCCGTTGTTCTACGAGGGGCGCGAACAGGGCGTACCCGTGGAGTGGATGCGGCGCGTCAAACAATCGCTGCAATATCTCAGCTTGAATTTCAATTGCCAGCGCATGATCGAGGAGTACCGGTCGCAGCTCTACGAGCCCGCCTGCCGGGCCTACGAAACGCTGGCACGGGACCATTTCGCGGCGCCCCGCGAGCGGGCGAAATGGAGCCACGGGATCGCCGAAAAGTGGCCGAACGTGAGCTTTGTCGATTCCACGCTTGGACCGGAGGCCTCGGTTCTGGCCGGATCTGCCGTGCCGTTGCGAGCGACGGTAGAATTGGCGGGCCTGGAGCCCCAGGATGTGCGCGTGGAGGCAGTAGTAGGGCGCGTGGGCGCCAACGGCGAGCTGGAGGATACGCAGGTACTGACGCTCGCTCCCCTGGAACAGCGGGGGACGGTGTTTACGTTCGGGCGGGACTTCGCTCCGTTCACTACCGGGCGGCTGGGGTACTCGCTCCGGGTGAGTCCCAACCATTTTGACGATCCGCTGAACCGGCCCTGTAACGCGCTGTTGAAATGGGCCGGCGAGGCGGCGAATAGTACTAATTGATACCTAAAGTTGCGAAGAATAGCGGCCGATCATGGGTTGGATGCAGATTTCACTGGATTCCGAGGCCAGTTCGTGGTACATAGTGGTTTAGGCATTTGAGCGGGTATTAGACCTTGCCGCCCTTTCGGTGTACCCGCCGTCTCCCGTGACCAATCCGACCATTCAAAAGTTCTTACCGTTTCATCGAAGGAGTAAGCCCACCAACGCAATCTATGGACGGCGAACGCAAGTACCGGCAACGCGGCTATCAGGACACCGGCCGCGACTATTCCGGCAACGGCGGGCCTCGTGGAGAAGAGCGTCCACGCCCGCAGGGTCCACGCCCGCCCATCGACGTCACCGGGCCGCGGCTGCCGCGGATGGTGCAGTCGGTGACGGCGGCGCGTTGTTACAACTGCTCGACCACGCTTCCTGGCGATATCGACTTCGGTGGCAGCTGCCCAAAGTGTGGCACGGCGCTGCACTGTTGCAAGCAGTGCGCTCATTTCGAGCCGTCCACGCGGTTCCAGTGCCTGAAGCCGGTGCCGGTGCGGATCGCGGCCAAGGATCAGGCCAACCAGTGCGAGCTGTTCAAGCCGCGGGTCACCGTGGCGAGAGACGGGGCGCACGGGAGTCCGGCGAACGGTTTTGGCGGGGGCGCCGGCGTGCCAAACACGCCCGTGCCGCGCAATGCCAACAACGCTCGCGCGGCTTTCGACAGCCTCTTTAAGAAGCCTGACGAGTAGCCAGCTCAAGCGCGCCCCACAGGACGCTGTCATCTCCCAGCGCCGCTGGCGCCAAGTCCAGCCGCGCACCCGACCAGCCGGTCATCTGACGCCGCAACTCCGCCCGCAGCGGTCTAAACAGAGCTTCACCTGCCTTGGCGATGCCGCCGCCAATGACGATCCGCGCCGGGTTCAGCAGCATGATGGCTGATTTCAGCCCCAGGGCCACATCTATGACGTAGCGCTGGACAAAGGCCGGATCGCGCATCAGTTCCTGGGCGGGTTTGCCATAATCCCGCTCCAGCCACAACCCGCAACACATTCTTTCGAAGCATCCTCGCGCGCCGCAGAGGCACTCCGGACCCTCTGGCCGGATGGTCAGGTGCCCGATTTCGCCCGCCCAGGAATCGGCCCCTCGGTAGAGTGCCCCATCTTCGAGCACAATACCTCCTCCGATACCCGTCGAAAGGGTCATATAGAACAGCGGAAGCGCGCCGCGCCCGGCGCCGCAGGTGGCTTCGCCGAGCGCGCCGGCGTTGGCGTCGTTATCCATGACCGTGGGAGCGTTCACCAGCTTTTCCAAGTGCTCGACAAGCGGGTAATCCTGCCATCCACCCACGTGGGTCGAGAGCGCCACGCGCTTCCGCCCGGCCTGCACCGGCCCGCCAAAGCCGATGCCGCAACGGTCGATCTTCACGCCATCCCGCCAGCCAAGCACGATCGATTCAATCTGGCCGAGCATCCAGTCCCGTCCGCCGCCGCGATCCGTCTCACGCCGTTCGCGTCGGGTCATACGCCCGTTTTCAAACAGGGCCACCAGAAGCTTGCTCCCGCCGATGTCGAGCGCTAGTGTGCCCACTGTTTTTGTGAGAACAGCACCGCGACCAACTCAGTGTGACAGAGGAAGTTGGGAACGATATAGTCGGCTCCTACGCCGATGAGGCGCTGGCGCTTCCAATCGTCCACCACGAGGCATTCCGGTTCCGTAGTTGCGACGCCCACTGTGACGCCGCCCACTTGCTTCACTTCCTCGATTTCGACGAAGCCGTCGCCGAAACCCAGGATCTCGCCGCCCTGGACTCCGGTGGTGGAGAGGATGCGTTGAATCAGGATCTTCTTGGAAAAGCTCTTATAGTCGTCGACTGCGCCGTAGACGCCGCCGTCGAAGTAGCGCTCGACATCCAGCAGGCGCGCCTCCTCCTTCATGAAAACCTCATCGGTACCGCTCGCAAGGTACATTTTCAATCCGCGCGCCTTCAGGCTTTCGAGCAGTACGCGCGCGCCCGGCACCATGTACTGTTCGGG
>JBGPHB010000506.1:0-4685 GCA_041484155.1 Bryobacteraceae bacterium | reverse complement strand
CCGGCTGTGGATTCGCTGGGCCGCCCGCTCTTCCAAAACGGCATTTACGATCCGAATACGCAAAAGGTCGCCCCGGACGGCTCCGTAGTCAGGGACCAGTTCCAGAACAACGTGATTCCGCAAGACCGGATGGATCCCGTGGCGTTGAAGATTCAGGCTATGATTCCGCTGCCGGTGGGGGCCCTCTCCGCTAACGCGATCAACAACTACGCCGTCCCGGCCTACAGCACGTTCAGGCACACCACCATTCCGTCGTTCAAGATAGACCACAACATCAGCTCGACGATAAAAGTGTCGGGGTACTATTCGGAGAACCACATCAACGCGCCCGAGTCGACAGCCAACTCTCTCTACTTCGGGAGTCAGCCATTTAGCGCCGCCACTCCCCAGGACAGCCTTGCGCGCACCACTCGCATCAACTACGACCAGACCATGTCGCCGACGATGCTACTGCATTTGGGCGTGGGTCTCCTGTACCTCACGCAGCCCCAGACTACCAAGCCCTTTGACCAAAGCACACTCGGATGGGGCGGAAACTTCTCGGCGCCGAACTTGTTCCCCTATATCGCGTTCGGACCCGACGCGTCACGCGGCGGTTTTTCATACGTTGCGGGATACTTTGCCCCCTACCAGTTCTTTGAGGACATCAAGCCGACGTCGAACGCCAGCCTCACCTGGGTGAAGGGTAATCACACCATCAAGATGGGCGGCGAGGCGATCTTCGAAGGATTTCCCATCCATACCTTGGCCCGGGCGCACGGCAATTTCACCTTCTCGGCGCAACAGTCCGGCAATCCCTGGGAGGACGGCAGAGGCACCAACGCGTTCACCGGATTCGGCTACGCCAGCTTCCTGCTCGGCAGGAACGGCGCCCTGCAAGAGTCCGCGGGCGCAACCCTGCGGCTCGGGAATCATGCCTTCGCCGGGTACATTCAGGACACCTGGAAGGTGACCCGCAAGTTCACGCTGGATTACGGCCTGCGCTACGACTACGTGACCCTGCTTCGGGAAGAGTATGGCCGCATGCAGAATGCAGCCTTCAACACGCCGAATCCGGCGGCTGGCGGGCGGCTGGGCAGCGTGGTCTACGAGGCAACCTGCAAGTGTACCTTCAACCATAACTACCCGTGGGCATTGGGGCCGCGCCTCGGTGCTGCGTACCAAATCAACTCCAAGACCGTGCTCCGCGCCGGCGCCGGCCTGGCCTACGGAACGGCGCCCAACCAGGCAGGCCTTTCCACCAACGCGTTGGACTTCTATAGCTTCACCCCTTCGGGATACGGAGAACCCGCGGATCTTCTGCGGGATGGAAACCCGTTTGCTCCCGGCAATCGCTTTGGGAATCCGCCCATCTTTTGGCCGGACTTCAGCCCCAAGTTCCCGATCGAGGTCGCTCCGGGAGTCAGGCCGCCCACATCGCCGTTCATCTCGATCGACCGGAACTCGGGCCGCCCACCGCGCATCCTCCAATGGAGCATCGGTCTGCAACGCGAGATCAGCCGCAACCTGGTGATTGAGGCTGCCTACGTGGGAAATCGCGGAGTCTGGTGGACCGCGCCCTTGCTGTTCACCCAGGGCTACAACGCGCTCACGCTTGAGGGGCTGAAGTCGCAGTGGGGGCTGGACCTGGTCAACAGCCAGGCCGACCGCAACCTGATGACGACGCGCATCAATTCACCGCTGGTAACGGCCCGGTTCCCCTTCCTGGCGAATCCGAATAATGTGTACCCGGGATTCCCCTCGACTCAACCTCTGGTCCAAGCGCTGCGGCAGTATCCGCAGTGGTTGGGAGTTCCTCCCTTCCTGGGACCGCCGCTCGGCGTCACCTGGTACGATTCCCTGCAAGCCAAAGTGACCAAGCGCCTCTCTCGCGGACTGACCGTGGATTCGGCCTTCACCTGGCAGAAGGAGCTCAACCTGGGAGTGGGCTCTGACACGTCCTACTTGACACCGGCTCCGAACCTGATTAACGACGTGTTCAACCGGAATCAGAACAAGCAGATTTCGGGTTTCAGCAGACCGTTCATGTTGGTGATGTCATTCCGATACACGACTCCAGGATTCGCGGCGGACGGCCGCGGGTTCAAAGCGCTGTCGTACGTGGTGCGTGACTGGAATGTCGCCGGTGTACTCCGCTATCAGAGCGGGCAGGTGATTCGCGTGCCCGCGTCGAACAATGGCCTGGCCCGGCAGTTAGCCCGGACGGATAACCCGGCCAGTTGGGGCGGAGGGAATACTTTCTTCAACCGCGTTTCCGGCCAGCCCTTGCTTCTTTTCGACCCGAACTGCAAGTGTTTCGACCCGACCACGCAACTGGTGCTGAATAAGGACGCTTGGACGGACCCTGCCGCAGGCACATGGGGCACCGCCGCACCCTATTACAACGACTACCGGTGGCAACGCCAGCCGGCGGAGTCTCTGAGCGTCGGCCGGACCTTCGGCATCGGCAAAAGCAACGAACGTGTGAAGCTCGATGTTCGTGCGGAGTTCTTTAACGTGTTCAACCGCACGTACCTATCGAATCCTGCCCCAGTCTCGGCCGCCGGGTTCCCGCCGCTCGGGCCCAACCCGGCTGCGCCCGTCGTGAGAAGCCCCACCGGCGCGCTGTCGTCGGGCTACGGATTCGTCAATACGTTCAACGGACTCGGGACCCAGCCGCGGACGGGCCAGATGGTCGCGCGGTTCACATTCTGATCGAGTTGTCTTGACCACTCTCTCAGAACTCTGGCCATACAACGATCGGCCTGTGGCGTTCACTATAAGTGATTGTACACGTTACGTGAACATATAATTGGGGCGGCCGTAGAAGCTAGACCGTTTTCCGAGTTTCTGTAGCCCGTCTTCCTGACGGTCGCGGTTCGGTAATTGGCTGATAGCCCACAGTGCCGACACCGAACCGCGCGCGTTAGCAAGCGGGCACGTGGTCTATGTAAGACCAGAAAATCTAAGAAATTCTGGCGGAGCGGGGGGTTCGCACCCTGACCAAATCACAACCCTTTGGCGATGCTGACGGTGACCATCACTGGGAGGGCCACAGGCACGGGGCGGCGCATCGCCGTGTGGCTCTGTAAGTACCCGGGATATCCGGCCACTGTGCGTGGTCTTACTTTTTGTGGGCCTGGATGTAATCGAGAGCGAAAGTCTTCAACGGCTGGCTGGTAAGGCCGAGCTCCGTGGCTTCCTCCAACGCGCGATCATTGTCCCACTTGTCGATCAGCACGCGTTTGATCAACCACATGGCCGCGGCGCGGTTTCCACTGGCGCAATGAATGAACGCCGGTTGAGTGCCGGGTTCGGTGATGGTTTTGATAAAGCGATCGGCCACTGCGGGGTCAGGCATACCTCCGTTGAACGGCAGATGCACGAAGTTGATGCCGGCAGCCTTGGCTGCCGCCGCTTCCGCGTCGATGTCGGCTCCCGGTTCGTTCGCCAGCCGCAGGTTGATGATGGATGCGAACCCCATCTTCTTGATCCCGGCTACCGCTGCTGGTGTTACCGCACCGGCACAGGCGACGGTGGTCTCCACTTGAGCGAAGTTGGTGATCCCCGGGATCGTTGATTTCTTGACCTGGGATTGCGCGACCGCAACCGAGACTCCCAGCGCAACAACGGCAAGAATCAGTTGTACTCGTTTCATATTCGATCTCCCAATCACATCAAGTCAGGCGCTCACGAGCGAATATCCTCGCTCCTGCGCACGATTGACGGCAACGATTCCTGCTGGCACCATCCGGGCGTTACTAACCAGATTCGCAATCAACTCGCTGTAGATGGTCTCCGCGTTTCCGCCGGTTACCCCTGCAATCGCCCCGGAAATAGCGCGGGTAGCCATTGAGCACACGCCGAACTGTACGCCTTGTTTAGAGAGCGAATCCAACGTCGTGCCAAAGGTAGGCAACGACTGGCCATAGTCGGCGGAATTGTAGAGGTTCGTCTTGGGCGCGGCCTTGGTTTTGGGGTCCTCGAAACTGGATCGCGCCGCCAGGGGTGCGCTGTACTTCGCCCACATCGCATCGTTGTAGCCCAACGCCGTGGAACGGTGGCGCGCCACAATGATGACGGCAAGATCGCTATTCTCCAGGCCGTATTCGGCGCGATTCACGCGCATGAAATTGTTGGCGAACAGGAGCGCCTCCCCAAGGCCATTCGCACTGGTGGTGTCGAACACCAATCGATGTTTGCCCGGTAACTCACTCATCCAATCGTCTTTCTCATGGCGGGCCGGTTCCCAACGACTGGTTGCTGGTGACTTTACCTGGGCCATCGCGATTCCGCCCATGGCCAGCGCCGCCAGCGAAGATGCTCCGGCGTTGAAACGAGTGAGAAAGGAACGCCGTTCCGGTGATGATGGAGATTGTCTACTCATGTGCCTCGCTTTGTGTTCTAGGAAACCTGCGAACATCTTACCACTAGGAGCCTGTCCGAGTAATCCAAAAGTTCGCGGTTACGGATGGAACAGAACCGGTACATAATGTTCTATGCCAAAGGGGTACCGAACCTACTTGCCGGAGCAAGACCTGCTGTTGCCACCAAGTCTGCGCGAATGGCTGCCAGAAAATCATCTTGTGTACTTCGTCAGTGACGTTGTGGACCAACTGGATTTGTCGGCCATCTACGGGGTGTACGAGAAGGAGCCTCGGGGGCAACCGCCGTACGATCCGCGGCTGATGACGAAGTTGTTGGTT
>JBGPHB010000505.1:0-4691 GCA_041484155.1 Bryobacteraceae bacterium | reverse complement strand
AGAAACAGGTTCCACAGCCCCGCCGCCCGAGCCTTGGGTTTCAACTCTTCGATCACGGGAACCGGCTGCCACCGGTTCGGACCATGGCAATGCTCTTTGTATTTCGCTTCGTTCGGGTAGACATGCGCCTCCATGAAGGCGGTGAGGCGCTTTTGAAGGTCTTTCACTTTATCAGAGAATTCGAAAACCATTCAATCTCCCTGCGGCTCAGGAACGCTTCCTCTCGATCAGCGACGCCGCCAATCGCGCCAGAGCGCGCACGCGTCGGTCGAAGTTTCGAAAGCGCTCGTCCCGGGTCTGTCCACGGTGAAACCGATAGAAAATCTGTTGCAGAATCACTGCCAGCTTGAAGACGCCCAGGACCTCGTGATAATCAACGAGGCTTACATCGCGGCCGGTCCGCTGAGCGTACCGTTCCAGGAACTGATCGCGCGTGTACCAACCGGCCGCAGGGCGCGGATCCTCTTGCTTCAGCGTGCCCACCCACGCCCAGTAGCACATGGCGAGCCCCAGATCGGCTAGCGGATCGCCGATGGTCGTCATTTCCCAATCGAGCACTGCTTCCACACGATCGCCCGCCGGCCGCATCATGACATTGTCCAGCTTATAGTCGTTGTGTACCAGCGTAGCCTCGGCCGAAGCGGGCATCCGGTCGGCGAGCCAACGCATCACGCGGTCCATCTCCGGCAGCTCTTCAGTCTTCGCGCACTTCCACCGGTCGGCCCAACCCCGCACCTGCCTTTCCAAAAATCCCTTGGGTTTCCCCAGAGCTCGCAGTTCTTTTTGCGAAACGTCGATCGAGTGAAGCCGCACCAGGCAGTCGACAAAGGCTTCGCTCACCAGCCGCGGATAGCCGGGAACCGAACATAGCTCGGGAGGCGCAGCGTCCCGAATCACGATCCCTCGCCGCCGCTCCATCAAAAAGAACGCGCTGCCGATCACGGCCGGATCTTCGCACAGCAGGAACACCTTGGGCGCTTCCGGAAAATGACGATGGACGGCGTCGAGAACGCGATACTCCCGCGCTATGTCATGCGCCTTGGCCGCCACCGGACCCAGCGGAGGACGCCTCAGCACATATTCCGTCCCGCCGGTCCGAAGCAAATAGACAAGATTCGAGTGGCCGTTCGGGAACTGCTCAACCTCTAATAAGGCCGGACTGGCGCCGCCCAGTCTGTCCCTCAAATACCCGGCCAGCGCGCGGACATTCAGTTCCTCGCCCGGCCGCACCGCAGCCGTATCCGTTCCGATTTCGAGAGTGTCGCGCATGCGGTACAGGCCATTATCATAACAGGCCATGCCCTACCGGTCGACAGGTGTATTATCCTGCCATCTATATGACCGGCGCGGACTGTCTTCTCAAAACCTTGGCCGCTAATCAGATCGAAGTCTGCTTCATGAACCCCGGCACCTCGGAAATGCACTTCGTCTCGGCGCTGGATCGTGTGCCCGCAGTTCGCGGAGTCTTGTGCCTGTACGAGGGCGTCTGCTCGGGAGCCGCCGACGGCTACGCGCGCATGCGGGGCTCGCCCGCCGCGACGCTGCTGCATCTTGGTCCTGGTCTTGGGAACGCGCTTTCGAATTTCCACAACGCGCGGAAAGCGCGGTCCCCCATCGTGAACATCGTGGGCGAGCATACCAGAGAACACAGAAAGTATGACGCGCCGCTCAGCGCCGACATTGCCCAATTCGCGCGCACCGTCTCGAGCTACATCCGGACTGTGGAAAGCCCGGACAGCGTGGGGCCGGCTGTTTCCGAAGCAATCGCCGCCGCCGTTCAACCGCCCGGCTGCATCGCGACGTTGATCGTTCCGGCCGATGTTTCCTGGCTTGAGAGCAAGACCATTGGGGCCGTTGTCAATCGTCCACAGCGTCCGATGCCGTCGCATGAAAGCATCACGGACGCGGCCCGCTTGCTGCGCTCCTCCAGCAGCACCGGCATCATTCTTGGAGGATCGTCCATGAGCCACCGTGCGCTCGAAGCCGCGGGCCGGCTGGCCGCCGCCACTGGAGTTCGTGCATTGGCGGATCGCAGCGCGCCCCGGCTTGCCTCCGGCCGAGGACGCTTCCGCGTCGAGAAGGTTCCCTATTTCCCCGAAGACGCCAGTGCGGCGCTCGGCAGCCTGACTCACATGATCCTGGTGGAGGCCAAGACTCCGGTCTCTTTCTTCGGCTATCCCGATACGCCGAGCTCGCCCGTTCCGGAAACGTGCGCCGTCTCTGTCCTCGCAACCCTGGAACAGGACGGCTCCTCCGCGCTGGAAGCGCTGGTGGAAGAATGCGGTGCCCGCGAAGCTCGGATGCCGGCAACGGAGGAGGAACCGCCCGCGCTCCCGCTCGATTCGCCGCTCACGGCCGACTCCATCGGGTGGACCCTCGCCGCCCTGCTGCCCGAATCGGCCATTGTCTCCGATGAGACGATTTCCGCAAGCGCCGCGATTCTTCCTCACTTGATGCGCGCCGCTTCCCACGATCAATTGCCGATCACCGGAGGCTCCATCGGCCAGGGACTTCCGGTCGCGGTCGGTGCGGCCATCGCCTGTCCGGACCGCAAGGTGGTCGCCCTGGTGGCCGACGGAAGCGCGATGTATTCGTTGCAAGCCTTGTGGACCATGGCGCGTGAGAATCTGGATGTCGTGACGGTCATTCTCGCCAACCGCCGCTATCGCATTCTCGACGTCGAAATGCGCAGAACCGGCGCTTCGACCATCGGCGCAAGAGCGAATGACATGCTCGACCTCCGCCGGCCCGATCTGGATTTTGTGAGTCTCGCGCGCGGCATGGGCGTGCCCGCGACGCGAGCGGCCACGGCGCAGGAATTCACTCATCATTTCCGTACCGCGGTGGCGGAGCGCGGGCCCCGCCTCATTGAGGCGGTACTCTAAAGCACTCATGAACATCGCAGATAAGGCTGTCGAAGTCACCGGAGGCGCGAACGGAATCGGCCGGGCGTTGTCGAAGCGCTTCGCTGCGGAAGGCGCGCGCGCCGTCCTGGTCGCGGACATTGACGGCGCCGGCGCACACGCGCTGGCACAGGAAATCGGCGGGGTTGGCTTCGAAACCGATGTCGCCAGGGAGGCCGATCTGGTGCGCCTGGTCCGCCACGCGGAGGAGAAATACGACGGAATCGATCTTCTCTGCTCCAACGCGGGCATCATTATCAAAGGCGGATCAGGTCGCCGAGGAAGTCGTGAAGGGCCTGGCCGAGGAAAGATTCCTGATCCTCCCGCATCCCGAAGTGGCAGAATATTTTCGATGAGCGCTGGTTACGCGGAATGCGTCGCTTAGGGCGCTCGCAGCCGCTCCTCTGAAGGTGTGAAAAAGCTGGCAGGCGAAACCGCCTGCCCCACGCCTTCGCAAAACATTCGGGGGCAAGGTGGGGCAGACGGTTTCGTCTGCCGGGTCCGCCGCCCGCACTTCAGCAACCGCTTAAGATCGCGATGCCCGCCTCTGCGAGAATTCGCGGCCAGCCCCGAACCGGTCCCACTGCTTAACCTCTTCGGAGAGGGTCTCGAGTTGTCCCGAATCGCCAGCCGCTCTGGAGCCCGTTCCACCACTTGAAGGACAAATCTTCGGAGCGCCTGGCAAGGCACGAAACGGCTCGGGCACGGTTAACGGAGGCATGATCCCTTCCACCAGGATTGCCATTGCGATAGACTTGTCTCCTAGTCACGGATCAACGATATGCGCCAAGCGACTCCTACCGGACTACTACTCGTCGTGATCCTGGTGACGGCAGGCCCCGCTAGTGCCCAGATCGATTTGTCAGGTGAATGGGCCGGCACGTTCTTTGAGGATTTACCCCATCGCGGAGGCATGCGGCTCGGCGACTACACGGGGCTGCCGCTCAACGAAGCGGGTTGGCGCAAGGGCCACAGTTGGGACGAAGCGGCGCGGTCGACCTATGAGCGCCAGTGCATCCCCCACGTGGTGACCTACGCTCTGCGTGGCCCGGCGACCATCCGGTTCTCGAAAGTTATCGATCGGGTGACGGGAGAGCTACAGGCCTACACCCTGGATGGCAGCTACGGCCGGCCCCGTACCATCTGGATGGATGGACGCGAGCATCCCTCTGACCTCGCGCCTCATACCTGGGCCGGGTTCTCGACCGGAACCTGGGAACGCAACATGCTGGTCGTCTCAACCACCCACATCAAGGCTGGTTGGCTTCAGCGCAACGGCGCGCCCACCAGCGACCTCGCCACCATGACCGAGTATTTCACCCGCTACGGCGACTACTACTTGATGGTGGTCACGTTCATAAACGATCCGGTCTTCCTTGACGAACCGTTTATTCGAACCACGAACTTCGTGCTTAGCCTCCCCTCGAACGCCAATGTCTGGGGAAACTGCGGGCCCGCACAGATCGTCGACGAGCTCGGCGGGCGCGCCAAGGGTTCGGTGCCGCACTACCTGCCCGGCCAGACGGCCCACATCGAGGAGTTCCTCAAGCTGAGTGGTGTCCCCGCGGAAGGAGCGCGGGGTGGAGCCGCGACCATCTATCCCGAGTATATGGTGAAGTTGAAGAACCATTCGGCTCTGGACAATCGCGTTTTTCCGCCACTGACGCCCGGCAAAGTTTTCGCTCGCGTCGCGCCTCCTCTTACGGATCAGCCGGCCGACGAAATTCGAGTGATGCCGGTGCAGGGCAACGTCTACCTGCTGGCCGGCGCCGGTGGGAATATCGCCGT
>JBGPHB010000504.1:0-4693 GCA_041484155.1 Bryobacteraceae bacterium | reverse complement strand
TCAGCAGTGGAACTGGCGCGAGAATCAGGCACTCGGGCGGCGGCTGAAGAACGCCAAGCTCCGTACCAACGCGTGTGTGGAGGAGATCGACTACCGCGGCGCACGCGGTCTGGACAAGAGCGTGATCCGTGCGCTGGTGCAACAGTCGGCTTGGGTTGGAACCCATGAGAACGTCTTCGTGCTGGGGCCAACAGGTGTGGGCAAGAGTTTCGTAGCTTGCGCTTTGGCCCAAAAGGCGTGCCGCGATGGTTACTCAGCCTTCTACACTCGCGCCCAGTCGCTGTTCCGCGACCTGGCGATGGCGCGTGCCGATGGCAGCTTACGGAATCTGTTGGCCCGGCTCGCCCGGATTGATGTTCTGGTGATCGACGATTGGGCGATGGCACCGTTGTCGGAGCCCGAACGCCGCGACTTCTGGGAGATCTGTGAAGACCGCTACCAGGTGCGCTCGACGATCCTAACCTCGCAATTGCCGGTCTCGCGATGGCACGAACAGATAGGCGATCCGACTTTGGCCGACGGTATCCTCGACCGGCTGGTGCACAACGCCCACCGCATCGAGATGCGCGGCGATTCGATGCGTAAGAATCGCGGGAAGGCGAGTGAATAACCCACGTAAACCATTGGGACCAGGATCGTTAAACGCTACGCGACCAGGGAGGACTGGTTTCTCAGAACGCCGTTTTGAGCATCTCTCCATATCATCAGACCCTGGGGGTGGCGAAGAAGAGCACCACGTTGGTATAGTCACAAAATCATGCGAGAGAGTCTCGGATGAGTGTGCGAGGGGCCTCCGCCATCGCGGTCTATCTGGTAGGCCTCGCGGCGACTGTACGGGGACAAGGTATCTCTCAGCCCGTGCGTTGGCAGGCGCAGTACACACAAATCTACTCGGACGACATTGAGACCATTGCGCCTGCCCTCGGTTCCGCATTCCTTCTGGTACCTCCGGCCTCGATCACCTCCACGCCTTCCGAAGTCATTTCTGGAAGTCGTTCGATTAAACTTGCATGTTCCGACTCGGCGACCGCATCCCTCCAGACGAACTCATCCGCGCTTCCCTTGGCTCCAGGTCACTCGTATACGCTAAAGTTCCAATACAAAATCCTTACCGCGCCGAGTCAATTTTTCGTCGCTACGTTCGTGTCATTCAAACCTGGCTCTGCAGGTTCGCAGAAAGCTACGCCGATCCGAGGCGCGGTCGGGACAGGCGGCACAGTAACACTCACGAGTAGCTCTGGGGACAACCCAGATGCCATCTTTTGGGTTTGCAGTGACAACACCGGTGCGATGTCGGTCGATAACATTCAGATCACCGACGAAGCCACGGGAGCCGTGACTGCGGCCGAGGATGCGGAGGCCATAGCGCCGACCCTCAAGTCCGGACTTCAACTGCAAAACGCAACAGTGACGACTGATCCTTCCCAAGTGATCTCCGGTAAGGGGTCAGTCCTGCTCAACAACGGGGGAGGGTTTGTCACGAACCCGACGAAGGTGCCCTTGGCCGGAAATACGGTCTACACCATCAAGTTCGATTACCGGATTACCTCTCGCGGGAACAGCGATGCTCTCTTCAGCGCCTGGCTTCAACCCGAGGGAACCACAGATCCGCTGCTTCAAGTCACTCTTCCACCGATGCTTAAGAATGCCGCAGTTTCTGGAACTTTCTCCACAGGCGCGCGAACGGCGGATGCGTCATCCTACGTTCTCAAGGTCGTCAATCAACCCAGTGTCTCCTTAGTCATCGACAACATCATCATCTACCGGCTTGACGTTGTACCCCAGAACACGGCGCCCCCCGCGTGGAACCGCTTGTTGACGGCTCCTTATCCGCGCCTGGGCACTTACCTGGGAGGCCGTTCCGATTACATATCGCGGTTTAGCTTTGCTGAACTGACGCCGTTCTATTACAGTGTCGAGCAGATTGAGCGCAGGACGGCTTTCGGTGACATCATTATAGGGCTTGGCCCGGTCAATCAAACGCAGAATCCAGACTCCATTCAACGTATTCGCGCCCTGAATCCGAACGCCGTGATTCTACCCAGCGAGTCGATGGTTGGACAGTACGAATTAGGGCCGCCCTTTGCCCACAATGCCGATCCGGACTACGACCTGGCAAGGAGCATTCCGAAGGAATGGAAAGCGGCCGATACCAAGGGAAACGTCATTTACTCGGTAGGGTATCCGGGGCTCTTTTGGATGGACGTGTCGGACTTTGTGCCAAACGTCAACGGGCAAACCTGGCGAACGGCCTTGAATAATTTTGTGACGACGCAGGTCTTCCCGTCAGGCTTGTGGGACGGGATTCATTTGTACAATATGGAGGGAAATTTCCCTCAGGATATGAAGACTTTTGATGATCCAGCTCTTTTTGACTACGACCTGAACAGAAACGGACAGAGCGCAACGCCGGCCGCAGTCACTGAGGCGATACGGTCCGGGATGATGACGATGGTGAAGCAACTCGTCGCAAGCGCGGACGGCGTCCAACTCGTCTTTGGTCACGCCGCGGACCCGCAGTTCGCTTTTGCGCCTCTGCTGAACGCGTTTTTGTTTGAGTTTTTCAATGGAAAGTGGAATGCGGCGGGTGCTCCGCCCGCGTCCAGCTCGCCCGCAGGGTGGCGCAAACAGTTCGACAGTTATCAGAGAGTACAGGCTACACTTCGCGTGCCCCAGGTGTTCTTCGTACTTGCGCAGGGTACCGATGCGGCCGACGAGAATGTCGCTACTACCTCCCACTCGTACCTCGTACCCAAGCCCGAGGATTTTCCGAAACACCGTCTTGCGATGGGCACGGCCCTTCTGGGCAATGGCTTTTACCAGTACCAACTTAGAGGTCAGCTCGACGCGCCTTACTGGTTCGACGAATACTCAGTAGGCACCGACGGTGCCGCCGCTGAGGACCGGGCAAAAAAAGGTACCTCGGCCATCCCTTGACGGATGCAGTGGAACTTACGGATCCAGGGACCCCCGTCTTTCAAGAGCGATTCGAAAGCGCTGCACTTCCTGGCTCATTTGCCGCTATCCCTCTGAACTCCGCATCGATTACCCGGAATGCCGGCGAGGTCATCTCGGGCTCCGGAAGTCTGGCCCTCGGCAACCCGGACCATACAAAGGTGGGCTATGCCACCCTGGTCACGAACCCATCCTCAGTTCCACTCCGCGCCGGAGTTACTTACTTGCTGACGTTCGACTGGCGCATCCTTGAAACACTGGACCATGTTCTGGGCTTCAACGTCTACGCCGCATCCGGCCAGCAGGTATTGGATCGGGTTTCGCTTCCTGGCACCGCTGCCGGAGACTCCGGGACGGCGCGTTACCCCTTCACAATTCCGCTCTCTGGAAACGGGACGATCGGCTTCCAAATTGTGGGCGGTGGCGGAAAGGTAGCTATCGACAACATCAGGATCGATGAGGGCGGCGTCGGTCCGTGGCGGCGTGATTTTGAAAATGGATTTGTACTGGTGAATCCGCTCCCGCAGCCTCACACATTTTCGGCAGCGGACTTGGCCGGCACCCTCCATCGGACCACCATCAAGCGGATCAAAGGCACGCAAGCGCCGGACATCAACAGCGGTCAGCCGGTGACAGGCGATCTTACCGTTGGCGCGTTTGATGCGATCATTCTACTGGCGGACCGGATCGCTGTCGGTATCCCGTCGATCACCGCCGCCAACACTCCGGGAGGCTTTCCAGACATCGGGCAGAATGGATGGATCGAGATTAAGGGGACCAACCTCGCTCCACCGGGCGCGGGGCCGGGCGGCATCACGTGGGACAAGGCGCCTTCGTTTGAATCCGGGATCATGCCCACCGAACTCGGAGGCGTTCGCGTCACGGTCAATGGGAAGCCTGCTTTTGTGTATTTCGTCAGCCCGAATCAAGTGAACGTGCTGTGCCCTTTGGACAACACGACAGGGCCAGTACAGATCGTTGTTACCAGCGGCGGAGTCTCCAGCGCTCCATTCATTGCGAATCTGCGGACGGCTGCGCCGTCGTTTCCGTTGGTGGGCTCGACGAAATACGTCGTCGCGACCCACGCGGACTATTCGCTGATAGGGCCGGCGTCACTTTCCTCTCCTGGCTACACGTTCACACCAGCCCGCGCTGGGGAGACAATCATTCTCTATGCCTTCGGGCTAGGCTTGCCCTCGGCGCCCCTGGTAAATGGCGCGTCCACACAGTCCGGCTCCCTTCCGGTATTGCCACGCGTTCAAATCGGTGGGGCCGCAGCGACGGTGAGCTTTGCGGGGCTTATTAGTCCGGGTTTATACCAACTAAACGTCATCATTCCCGGCAACGCGCAGAGCGGCGATAACAAGCTGATCTTGACGTATAGTAGTCAGGCATCGCCGACGGGCGACTTGATTGCAATTCAGTAACACAACGCTGCCTTGCGATGGGGAAGACATGCACTCGCAGCACAATCCTTCGAGCCCGAGGGAAAGACGGGTTATGTTGTCTCCAGCCCGACGGCGTAGTGTTGATCCAATCCAGTCAACTGCGATTCGGAGCGCTGATCGCGCTCCGGGTCTTTCCAGCGCTGGGCGGGGACAAGGGCTGCCGCCCCTTTCCCCGGACCCCTTTCTCCGCTAGCGGCATCCCTCCTCCGCTTGCGCTTCGGACAGGTTTCTCTTGACGAAGCCGAACACTTCTTGCACAATCGAAGTGCCAGCGTCGCTACGCTCCGATG
>JBGPHB010000503.1:0-4699 GCA_041484155.1 Bryobacteraceae bacterium | reverse complement strand
GTTTCGACAATGTACGCCGGCTCATTTCGCTTACCACGCCTCGGAACCGGCGCCAGATACGGTGCGTCGGTTTCGATCAGAATGCGGTCGGCGGGACACTGACGCGCGGCCTCCTGAACCTCGAGCGCCTTTGGAAACGTGACGATTCCACCGAAACTCAACCAAAACCCGAGCTCCAGCGCCTCCCTCGCCTGATCGGGACCGCCGGAGAAACAATGCATGATGCCGCCGCGCCCTGCCCAATGCTCGCCGAGCAGCGTAAGCGTGTCTTCCCAAGCTTCGCGCGTGTGGATGACAATCGGCCTTCGCGCATCGCGCGCCACGCGCATTTGTTCGATGAACACCGAGCGCTGGACTTCACGCGGAGAAAAGTCGTAGTGATAGTCGAGACCAATCTCGCCGAGCGCCACCACCTTGGGGTGCGCCAGTAGCGCGGCCAGGCGGCGGAACGTATCTTCGGTCGCCTTGGCGGCATCGTGCGGATGCACGCCGACGGTCGCGTAAAGCGCCGGATGCCGGTCGGCCAGCCGGACCGCGGCTTCAAGATCGGGAGGGCCGTCGGCGGTGCCGATGGCCAGCATATGCTCCACGCCGGCCTCTCGCGCGCGTTCGATCACGGCTTCGCGATCGCTATCGAATTGTTTGTGATCCAGGTGGCAGTGCGAGTCGATGAGCTTCACTTGGCGGGCTGGCGTTGGAGCTCGAGATCAATCACGAACCGAAGATCAGACCATTGCAGGCCCCCGATTCTCCGGCCGTTAATGAAGAGCGTTGGAGTTCCCCTGACGCCGAGCGCGCGGCCCTCCGCAATGCTGCGATCGACCTCGGATTCGGTCGCTTTCATGTCGATGCAGCCGCTGAGTTTGCTGGCATCCAGGCCGCTCTGACCCGCCCAAACCATAATTTGTGGCTTCAGATTGTCGGGGTTGAGTTGCTCCTGAGTCTCGTAGATCCAGTCGTAAAACTTCCAAAAGATCTGATGGTCTTGACGGTAAACGCACCGGCCGGCAATGGCCGCAGCGCGAGCCCAAGGGTGGATGGATTCGAGCGGATAGTCCTTGAAGAACACACGAACCTTGTCTGGAAACGTCTCGGTGACGTTGTGCCGCAGGACCGGAGCTTCCATCTTGCAATCCGGGCACTGAAGATCGCCAAACTCGACGATGGTGACGGGGGCATTGGCCGGCCCGAAGCTCGGCTGGTCGGCGGTGGTCAGTTTGTCGAGGTTGCTTTGAAAGGGATTCTTGTTGAGGTTGTATACGTCCCCTTTCACAATGGTTTGGCCGTCTTCAGACACGTAGTACAGATCGTCCCTGGTACCGCCGGCATACGACAGATGCACCGCCACTTCGGAGAATCCGCGCAGGTTTGGAGAGGGCTTCGGATCGTCGATTTTGAAGGTGACCTCGCCCCGATACAGCTCAACCCGGCGCAGATAGGCCTCCAGCGCGGCCTTGTCCAATGTGTTCTTGGAGCCTGACTGAGCGACTCCCCACTGAGCCGAGGACACACACAGAATCAGGATGGCAATGGTTTTCATAGACGTGACCATTCTATTACTTTCACCACGAGTGCGCGGCCGGGAAGGCGGTTCCGTAGATCGGCGAGTCGGCTGGCGTCGAAGAAGGGTAAAGTACAGGACCTTTTCCCCAAGCCTGGGACGTTATGATAACATGGCCGGGCTATGCGAAAGATCCGCTGCGCATTTATCATTCTTTTCCCCGTGTTCTTCGTTTTGGCGCTCGTCGCTCAAGCTCAGGAACCACGAGCCAGCTTCGTCAGTGGGGAAAAGCCCCTGACCGCTCCCAGCAGCCGCGCCGCGGCGGAGATTGCGCGGGATTACCTGGGCTCCGCCGCCGGTCAAATGAATCTTTCCACACAGGATCTGGACAGCCTGTTTGTAGCCAAACAATACAAGACCGCCCACAACGGTGTGACTCACCTGGTATACCGGCAACAATTTCAGGGCATCGAGGTGTTTAATGCGGAATGGGTCACGAATCTGGACCGCGACGGCAGCATTGTAAGTGCCGGTGGAATGTTGTACGGGGCGCCAGGGATCATACCCGTTCCCGCGTCGACCTCCTCGCTGCGCGCGGTGCGGGCGGCGGTTGCCGAGGTGAATCCCCGGCTAGGCGCGGCTTACGCGCCGTTTATGAGCAGCCGGCCGGCGCGCCGTGCCAACGCGGTGGCGTACGCAGCCGGCGATTTCGGAGGGGACATCGAAGGCCGGCTGGTGTGGTACGCAGTGCGCGGCGCGCTCCAGCTTGCCTGGGTGATGACGGTGATCGACGAGGACGGCGTCAGCAGCTATGACGTCGCAGTGGAAGAGACCTCGGGCGCCGTCATCGGCAAACAGGCCTTGACCGCCTTCTTCCAAGCTCCTCCCAAAGGGCTGGTCTACGATAAGGGGTCGCCACAGCCGACCCCGGCGGGAGTCGCGGTCAGTGCACCGCCGCCCTTCGTCGACCGCGTCTCCGTGCCTCTGGTGGGCGATCTGGCGGCTTCGCCGCTCGGCTGGGTGGCCAATCACGAGACCGCGGGAAACAACGTGATTGTAGGCGAGAATCGGTTGGGTCTGACGCTAATCCGGCCGGTCCCGACCGCGGCTCCGTCCGGCGACTTCAGTTTTCCGCTGACCACGGGCCCAGGCGCTCCCGATCCGATTTTGTTCGCCGACGCGGCCAACGTGAATCTCTTTTATTGGGTAAACCGGGCGCATGACCTGCACTATCAGTTCGGATTCGACGAAGCCGCCGGGAATTTCCAGACCGAAAATTTCGGCCGCGGAGGTGTAGGCGGGGATGCCGTGTTTGCCTACACGCACTACGCAGCCAGCGGGACCGTAGGCCCGTCTTTGCGCAACGCCTTCTTCGGGCCCATTAGCGATGACGGGGCGCGGTCGCAACTGGCAATGTTCGTCGGTTATTCCTCCGCCGCGGGCTATTTCACCGACAGCGCCCTGGATGCGGACGTAATCGTTCACGAGTACACGCACGGGGTCAGCGGGCGCCTGGTGCGCCTGGGATACACGACCTTCCAGGGCCGGGCAATGGGCGAGGCCTGGAGCGATTTCTTCGCCTTGGAATACCTGCTGCCGGACGGCGCTCCACCGGACGGCGTGTATCCCGCGGCCGAATACTATTTCGTCCTTTTCGGCGCCGGTCTTCGAACCCACCCCTTTTCCACGCGGACCGATGTGAACCCGCTCACCTACGCGGACCTGGGCGCCGTGACCACCCTTGGCCCCGAAGTCCACGACGACGGTGAGATCTGGGTGGAAGCGCTGGTGGAGGCCCGCGCCAACCTGATTCAGCAGTTCGGTGAGAAGGAGGGCCGACGGCGAATCCGTTTCCTGGTGCTGGACGGAATGAAGCTGTCCGTACCGGCTCCGTCCATGGTGGATATGCGTGACGCAATCCTGCTGGCCGATCGTGTGGACTTCCAGGGCGCCAGCCAGGGCCAGTTGTGGGCCGCCTTTGCCAAGCGTGGGTTGGGCGCGCTGGCTTATTCCATCAGCGGCGACAGCGTCCACATCGTGCCCTCATTCGACCTGCCGTCTCCCACTGGAAAACTGAAATTCTTCGACGACCCGTTGGTGGCGGGCGAGACCGTCAGGGTGATGCTGGCGGATTCCAACTACAGCCAGCCGACCGTAAGAATCCAATTGACCGGCAGCGCGGGCGATCTGGAGGACATGCTCGTCCGGCGTGTGGGCTCGGTCTATTTCGGAAGCATTCTCAGTTCCCGCAACGTGGTGACGAAACAGAACGGGACTTTAAACCTGGTACCGGGCGACTCCATCAGCGCCTATTACGTCGACTTCGATCCCGGTTCGGGTCCGGCCAAGCTGATCCAGACCACAGTCAGTTCGCGGCCGGCATATGCGATCAGCACCTTCGCTCCAAGCTTTTCTTTCTCAAACGAGACTCGGATCACGGCAACACGTTCGCCAGTGACCTTCACGTTGCCCTTCGATTTCCCGTTTTTCTCCAAGACGTACCGTAGCCTGACCATTTATCCCTTGGGCGCGCTTGGATTCGGCTTCTCCGCGTTCACCAACTTTTTCACGCCGGGCTGCAACGACAGCACGGAACTGGCTCGTCTGCCCGCGGTGGCGCCTCTGTTTGTGAATCTTACATTTGGAACCGCGCAGCCGAATGAAGGCATCTACGTTAGCTTTCCGGGACGCGGCGCGCTGACGATTCGCTGGGCCGCCGAGACGCTGACTTCGTTCCCGGCGGGCGAGCCCGTGAATGTTGCGGTGACGCTGACCGACGATGGCGTGATCCGGTACTTCTACGGCCCTGGGAACGCCAACTTCACCACCACCTTGAATGGATCCAGTTGCGGCCAGAGTCCGGTGATCGGCATATCGAACGGCCATGAATCCTTCACGCAGAGCGTGGTTCTGCCCAGCCTGACGAACGGGTTGTCTTTACGCTTCGATCCGCCCTTCAATTTCTCCAGCTTTCCTGTCGCCACAGTGGAGCGGCCGGCCAGCGGGGAGGTGGTTCGCGGTGTCTTGACCGTTAGCGGCATCGCGTACGATCCGGACGTCGCGGTGAGCCGCGTCGACGTTTTCATCGATGGCGTGGAGCGGGCGGTGACCGGGCCGAACGTGGCGCGAACCGACTTCTGCGCCCAGCAGAACGTGCGCAACTGCCCCATCGTCGGATAGCAGACTAATTTGGAGTTG
>JBGPHB010000502.1:0-4702 GCA_041484155.1 Bryobacteraceae bacterium | reverse complement strand
GTTCAGGGTCCCCGTCAGATAAACGAGGCATTCATGCTTGCTTCCTCACCCTTTGTGACACTACGCCTTGCCTGGATCCGACTGCCTCAGCGATGATTGCCGTCACGAGGCTGTTGATACTGACACCCTCACGCTGCGCTTGTCTAGTGAGCTTGGCATAGAGAGTCCGGGGAAGGCGCTGCCGCCATTGAGCGGCCTCAACGCCGGGCTTCGCCGGCTTTCGGCCCGACTCTCGGAATACTTCCAGGCAATCGCGAAGCGCTTCCCTACCGTTCGTGATCGCCTCTGTGATCGTCTCGCCATCGGACATGCATCCGGGTATGTCCGGATACTCCACCAGATAGCCGCCGCCCTCATCGGCTGATAGTGGCCGAACTGTAAACCGGTATTCGTCGAGTTCTCGATTGAAAAGAGATTTCATGGTTTTCCAACCTCTCCAGCGGCGTCGATAAGCGCCAGAAACTGTTTGATGTAGACTGGCTTTATTGGACGTCTCGCGTAAGCCTTTCAGCCTCGAACTTCGTCACAGCATCCGGCCCAACTCTCCAGCATGCTCTGGAGGTCGGTGCTCTTGACAGGCTTGGAAAGGTAGTCATCCATCCCCGACTCCAGACAAAGCTCGCGGTCGCCTTGCATGGCGTTGGCGGTCATGGCCACGATCGGGATGCGGACGCGGCTGCCTTCGCGTTGACGAATGGCCCGCGTCGCTTCGAGGCCATCCATCTCCGGCATCTGGCAGTCCATAAAGATCAAATCATAGGGCAACCGCTCCCACATCTCCAGCGCCTCCTTCCCGTTGGCGGCGAGGTCCACGCGGCAACGGAGCTTTTCCAGGAGTCTGCCCGCCACTTTTTGATTGACAGTGTTGTCCTCCACCAGCAGAACACGGTATCGGGGCGGTTCTGGCGCCGCGAGGTTGCTCAACGCCCTGGCTTCAATCACACGATGGCGGGTAACCACGAGCGGCCCCCCCTCCGGCGATCGCAGGTCACACACCGCGGCCAGGGCGTCGAAAAGTAGCGATGGCTTAACCGGTTTGGTGAGATAGGCTGCGAAACCGGCATCTCGAAAGCGGGCGAAATCGCCCCGCAGGCCTGCCGAACTGAGCATGACGAGGCGGGTGTCTCGCAGTAGAGGATCGGCCTTGATGGTCCGGCCCAGGGTCTCACCGTCCATATCGGGCATCATGAAATCGACAATCGCCACTTGGTAGGGATCGCCAGTTTGGCTGACCGTCCGGAGGAGTGCCAAGGCTTCGGGCCCGGAGCCGGCCAAATCGAACCGGATCTTCCGGCTGTGCAATTGCTCACGAAGGATGTGCCGGTTCACTTGGTTGTCGTCGACCACGAGCATACGGTAGCCCGCCAAATCGATGGTGGGCAATGGCCCCGGCGGCGCCGCTTGGTCCAACGGTAACCGCAGAGTGAACCAAAATGTTGAGCCTTGGCCGGGTGCGCTGGTGATTCCGATCTCTCCCCCCATCAGTTCCACCAGCCGCTTGGAGATGGCCAGACCCAGGCCGGTGCCTCCGAACCTCCGCGTAGTCGAGTTGTCAGCTTGGATGAATTTCTCGAACAACGAGTTGTGCTTCTCGGCCGGGATGCCAATCCCGGTATCGTGCAAGCAGATGCGGAACACGGCCTCGGTTCCCGATCCATCCTGACTTTCTACGTCGATCAGGACGTGGCCCAGCTCGGTGAACTTGATGGCGTTGCCGGCAAGGTTTAGGATGATTTGCCGAATGCGGCCGGGATCGGCGATCACCCTGCGAGGTGTACCCGGGGCATACCGGAGTACCAGCTCGAGCCCCTTCTCTTCGGCCCTGGCCGACAGCAGATTGGCCACGTCCTCGACCGCTACACACAAGTCGAAGGGAATCGGCTCGATGGTCATCTTGCCGGCTTCAATTTTCGAGAAATCCAGGATGTCATTAATGATCGTAAGCAGCGCGTCGGCGGAACCGCGGACGATTTCGGCCTGCTCACGCTGTTCCGGGTCGAGAGCGCTGTCGAGCAGGAGCCCGATCATCCCCATTACGCCGTTCATGGGGGTGCGGATCTCGTGGCTCATATTGGCCAGGAACGAGCTTTTCGAGCGATTCGCCGCCTCCGCGGCCGCTTCCGCGTTTTTCCTCTCAGCGACCTCGACTTGCAGGGCCTGGATGGCCTCGGCCTGGAAATGACGGACGTTGACGATGATCATGAGAGCAAATGCGCCTGAGATGAGCAACGTGGCGGCCGTGGCGCTTCCGCCCAGAAACCGGACATGTTGCAGATGCTCGATCCGCCGTTGGATCAATGTGTCGAGTTCCGCCGCGGAAACGTCCCACAATCGAAAGCTAGCCAAGCGAACGCGCGTTCCGTACCGGACGAATTCTTCCGGCGTGACCGTCCCGGAGTCAAGGACCTTCTGGAGCAGCCGGAGAAACGTTTCCGTGGCAGTGAAATACTCCGTCAGGAGCGGAGGCACTCTCCGCTGCAGACTCTCACTGACGCCATGAAAGTTCCGGTCTTCGTTCAGGGAGGTTCGAGTGCTCGCGTTAACGCGGTCCAGGTCCGCCTCCTTGACCAAGGCGCCCAGAATGGCGAGCCGCGTGCGCTCGCCAGTGGTGATGGTACCCCGTCGCAGAAGCTCTTCCCCGAAAGCGATCACCGTCGCCATCCGGCCCTGGGCTTGTGGGAGCGCCAGCAGGGTCGAATCCATCAGATAGTAGCTGTCCAGATCGGGGTCGAGGATGAGATTTGACGTATCGCCAGAATGGGTGATCATGGTGCGAACGTCGCTGATGAGGTGCGTGTGTCGTTGGTCAGAATCCGGCGCTGAGAGACCATCCAGGTGATCTTTTAGCGTCTGCCACTCCGTTCTCAGCACGGAGATTCGGAAGTGCTCTCGCTTTCGTTTCGCCAACCCTTGGTCGGTGAATTGGAGAGCCACCCCGAGCTTTTCGTCCACCTGCTGCAGCGCGCCGAAAGCCGAGTCAAGCCGCAACTGGAGGGCGGCCACCTGGTCCCGTTGTGTGAGAGCCCGTTTTGAAAGAGCCTGGTGTTGCGGCAGATACTCGAGTAACTGCTCCAGGGGACGCTGGTACTGATTGCCGTACTGCTCCCAGCGGGCGAAGTCAATCTCTCCATTGACCTCAGCGGCGATAAAATAGAAGGCCACCGAGACCGGTAGAGTGAAAAGGCTGCAGAGCACGACGATCTGCGCGCCCGGCGTCATTTTCTTCAGAGGTTTTCTCACCGGCACCGCTCCAGACCGGCCTACCAGCACCGTGAATCCGCATTCATCGGCTTCCTTATCGGCCAGAGGCGACAGAGAAGTAGGTAGGATCGTTGCCAAATACAGTTTGGCGCCCCCCGGGACCGTACCCAGTCCGTGCTGGTGGCAGCTTCCCACCAGGACCCCGGGCTGCGCCGGGAAGCCGAAGTACATCCGTGTCCAGTGGCGGAAATCGCAGTGCGGCGGCGATCGAGAAGAAGTGCAGACGCCCGCTATGGCGGCGCTCTGGAGCTTTCCGTGGAAATCGAGCGCTTCCTGGCTAGAGCATTGAGCCTTCGCGCTGCTCCGTGGGGCAGCCAGTCATGGCGGCGAGCCGGCCTCCAGGCCGGCTTCACCCCGCCCTAACGGGCGGGGCTTTCTCGTACGCTTACAACACCCCGCAAGCCCTGCCCGTCAGGGCGGGGTTCAGTTGAGAAATGTAGAAACTCCAGGAGCCGGCCTCCAGGCCGGCTTTCTTGTCTCGACGCAGCCGAAAAAGGCCGGCAGGACTGCCCGCCCCACGCGGGCCGAGCAAGCGATCTAGCGTGTGGGAAGGGCTATCGCGAGGCAGCCGCCTTCACGTTGGCTCCAGCTGCTCGCGGCGTATGACAGATGCTGTCCGCCCTTGCGTGCCATGATATGAGCGTGGAAGAGTTCAAACTGAAAAGCAACCACTCATGGAAGAGCAAAACCGGCTACTCCATTTGCGTGCTTGACCACGGTCTGGTCCGGTTCGATTACCCAAGCAGCTGGATCATCGAAACACAGGAAGGCGCCGTGCTTCTGCACGACCGCGCCGTGTCCATCGAAAGCTGTGACCTGGGAGTCTCGCTTTTTCGGGTGCCGCCCGAAGCGATTGCGGATCTGTCGCTGGACGAGATGCTGCTGAACTCGCTCGATACGGAGCGGAAGCCATACCAGCAGTCCGAGGTCCGCCGCGTTCAGCGCGGCGATCTGGAGATTGCGTGGGTAGAACAGCGATATGTCGACAGCGGGCAGAACCGGGACGCCCGTTTCCGCGTCGCCCTCGCCCGCGGACCGGTAGTCTGCCTCATTTCGATGAACTACTGGTCCGATCGCGCCGCCGGATTGGAGCGCGTGTGGGAAGAAGTGCTGCGTACGCTGGTCCTAGGCATGCACGTCAACGATCCCACGGCTGGGCCGGTGGTGCAGTAATGCATTGCATAGTGCAGGTTCCGGGGTGAGGTCGTTCTCCTGAACTTTCCGTTCTCATCCGCCCATCTATAGAAAGCTTGCGCACCAATTCCATTATGATCCGCCCGGGTCTTAGGAATAGTAAGATGAATGATCCGTTGCCGAGGAGGGTTGCGTGCGGATACTGCTTGGTGGTCTGCTGATGGTTCTCGCGGCTTGCACATCGCCGCCGCGTCAGACGGAAGGCGCCGCGGTCTTGTTCGAAGGCGCGCGGCTCATTGCCGGCGAC
>JBGPHB010000501.1:0-4703 GCA_041484155.1 Bryobacteraceae bacterium | reverse complement strand
CCTGGTCGCCGGCCGCCAGCGAGGCGCGGTGCACCTGGGCGATGGTCCCGGCGGCGAGCGGCTCCCGTTCGATCGTCTCAAACACGTCCTCCCAGGGCACGCTGAGATCTTGTTCCATGACGCCAACGACCTGCTCCTCAGTGAGCGGCGTGACGCGGTCCTGCAACTGAACCAGCTCCTCAATGAACTCGGGCGGGAGCAGGTCCGGCCGGGTGGAGAGGATCTGGCCGATCTTGGCGAAGGTAGGGCCGAGTTCCTCGAGCGCACTGCGCAAGCGCTTGGCTTGTCGACGGCGCCCGACTGCACCTTCCTCGTCCGGGATCCCGAACAGTTCTCGGAGCCCGTGCTTCGCGAAGACCGCCGCGATCTTGCTCCCGCGAGCGAACCGATGGGGCCGGGCGTCCTCCTCCGGGGCTCCGGATCGGAACGGCCCGGCTCGCTGGGACGCGGCCTTCCCGTCCGTGGCGAGTGTGTTGACGATGATCACCGTGCACCGGGCGTTGTGGCTGATCCGGTTGGGCACGTTCCCGAGGAGGAATTCCTTGCGGCCGCCCATCCCGGCATTGCCGACAACCAGGACGTCGACGGCGTCCTCCTCAGCCGCGCGAACGATAGCCATCGCGGGATCGTCGTCGACCACGACCCTGCCACGTCCGCGATCCCCGGCGATCGAGCGCGCGTGCCGGACCAGATCGTCCGCCGCGGCCTGGATGATCCGCTCGGCCGCCTCGCCGTCTGGATTGGCGGGATGCTGGGGGAGGATTACCTGGACCACGTGCAGATCGGCGCCGAAGAGATCGGCAAAAGTCCCCGCCCACCGGACCGCCCGGTCGGCTGTCTCCGACCGGTCCGTGCCCACCATGACGCGGCGTGGATTAGCTGCTCCACGCATCAACCCCACGTCCCTCCCAGCACCCGGTTGCATCAGACATAACCCTGCGAACACTGGCTGCGGCGCGCGGCCGTGCCACTCCCCGGCAAAGATTCTCGCTCAGTGTGGTCCAGACGAAGTGTCGGGTTGTCTCCCTCTCGTCAGCGTCGACGCCGCTCTGAATCGCATAACTTCATTAGTGTAGCGTATCCTCACTGGAGCCCCGTCTAGTGGCTCGCGGGGGGCGGCGTCAAACCTGATTTCAGCCACGCGCCGACCTCACACGGCAGGCGAAACCGCCTGCCCCACGTTGCCCGCCAATGCTTTACCAAGGCGTGGGGCAGGCGGTTTCGCCTGCCAACCGATTTTTTCACACCTTCTAGCCGCCCAGCCGCGAGCACGACACCTGTACTATTGTGAATCGATGAGAAAGCGATTCAATGTAGTTACACGTGACCTCCATCTTTACATCGGTCTGTTCCTGAGTCCCTTTGTGCTGGTATTTGCGATCAGTGTTTTTTACCTTGTACATGCGCGGGGTGAACGAGAGGCGGCAGTGCTTGGCCGCGTCATTTCGAACCTGGCTATCCCCGACGAACTGGCGCGTCAGAGCGGCCGGGATCAGGTGAACACTGTGCGGCCATTACTCGACCGGCTGGGCGTCAGGGGAGAGGTCAGCTCCATTCGCCACACTCCGAAGGATCATCGGCTCGTCATCCAAGTCGTAATTCCCGGACGTGAGACCACGGTTGACCTCAACCTGCAGAGCCACGCGGCTGTCATTTCGGAGCGGAACACCGGCGTGCCGGACGCTCTGATACATCTTCACAAAATGCCCGGTCCCCACAACGCCAGCATACGAGTGAACTCGTTATACATGAGAATATGGCGATGGCTTGCCGACGCCGCCACGTACGGCCTGTTTTTCCTGACTTTTAGCGGTATCTATCTTTGGGCAATATTGCGCGCCGAACGGCGTGTCGGTGCAGTTCTTCTCTGCGTCGGCGCGATTTCCTTTTTTGGACTCGTGTATGCCATCTCGTACTGAAACCCCGCCGTCCATCAAGCCATCGGCGCGTCGGGCGCTGAACACGTTTAGGGTCTGGAACCGCAAGGGTCATTACTATCTTGGGTTATACTTCCTGTTTTTTGTTTGGCTATTTGCGTTTACCGGCCTGCTTCTAAATCATTCGTGGAAGTTTGCCGAGTTTTGGCCCAACCGTAGAGTCTATACGTTCGAGCGCAGAGTGGAGGTTCCCGCTACGGATAGCGATGTCGATAGGGCGCGCGCTCTCATGATGCGCCTCGGAATCAAAGGCGAGATCGAGTGGACTGCCGCCCGGCCGGATTCGACCGTGTTCGAATTCCGTGTAAATAGACCCGGCCACAATACCAGTGTTACGGCGTATCCGGAGGAGGGCCGCGTAGTTGTCGAACAGACCGAGACCAATGCTTGGGGCGTCACGCGTGTGTTGCACACGTTCACGGGTTTACGTGCGGGAGATGACCGGAATGACCGCGACTGGTTCCTCACGGTCCTTTGGGTCCTATCCATGGACGCCGTATCGATTGGCCTCGTGATCATGGTTTTCAGCGGGTGGTACCTGTGGTACAGACTGCCCGCCAAACGCAACCTGGGTGGCGCGGCTCTGATGCTCGGAATCGCCGCCTGCGCAATGTTTATCTTCGGACTGCGATGGACGTATTAGAACGTTGGCGCGCATGAAACGAAAGATCGCCGTCGTTACGACGTCTCGCGCCGACTACAGCCTCCTGTACTGGCCCTTGCGCGACCTGGCCTCGCATCCCGATGTGGATCTGAAGATTGTCGCCCTCGGGCCGCACCTGTCTCCGGAATTCGGTTGCACGCTCCGCGAGATTGAAAAAGACGGGTTCCACATCGACGCGCGGATCGAGTGCCTGATGAGTTCGGATAGCGACGTCGGCATGGCCAAGACGATCGGGGTAGCGACCCTAAGTCTGGCGGATTGCTTTGGGCAACTGCGTCCCGACCTGGCAGTTTTGACCGCCGACCGGTACGAAATGTTAGCGCCTGCCTCGGTTGCATTGGCCCTGCGCATTCCGCTCGCGCACATCGAGGGAGGGGAGATCAGTGAAGGCGCCATTGATGATGCGGTCCGCAACGCGCTGACGAAGCTCAGTCACGTTCACTTCACTTCCACGGAGTCGGCACGCGCGCGTGTGATCGCCATGGGGGAGGAAGCCTGGCGCGTCCACCGGACCGGAGCCGCGTCCTTGGATCACCTGCGGCGCAGTCCGCTGTTGAGCCGCGCACAACTGGAGACACGCCTCGGCATCGACCTCGGACAGCCAACCGCGCTGATTACCTACCACCCCACGACGATTGCCCGGGATACCACGCGGGAGGCGGACGCCGTGTTCTGCGCGATCAAGTCCATGCCGGGGCAGATTCTATTTTGCTATCCCAACACCGACGCTGGCAGCCGGACCCTGATCGAACGAATGGAATTGGCCTTGCACGATCGCGGAGAGGGCAAAATTCTCGTCAACCTGGATCCCGTCGTTTACTGGAGTCTGTTGCAGTATGTGGACGTTTTGGTCGGGAATTCCAGCAGCGGGATTATTGAGGCGGCCTCCTTTGCGCTGCCCGTGGTCGATGTCGGGATACGCCAGCGGGGCCGCGAGCGCGGCCGCAACGTGCTCGCCGCCGAGCCAACCGCCGCCTCCATTCTGGACCGGATCGATATGGCACGCAGCGAGGGATTCCGGCGCTCGCTGAAAGGCATGGAGAACCTGTATGGGGATGGCCGGGCCTCGGAGAGAATCGTCGCGGTGCTCGCCTCCGTGGTGTTAGGCGAGGAACTCCTGATGAAGCATTCGCGATGAGAATCCCGCTTTCGGCTCCCGAAGTCACCGAGGCCGACATTGAAGCCGTGGTAAGCGTACTGAGAACACCGCGCCTCAGTATCGGCCCGAGAATGGTGGAATTCGAGCAATCGGTCGCGGAATTTGTAGGCGTCCCTCACGGTATCGCCGTGAGCTCGGGAACCGCGGGACTGCATCTGTGCCTTCGCGCATTGGGCATCGGCGAAGGCGATGAGGTTATTCTACCGTCCTTCACCTTTATTGCCGCCGGCAATGCCGTGCTGTACCAGCGCGCCACGCCGGTGTTCGTCGACATCGATCCAAACACTCTGAACCTGAATCCCGCGAGACTCGAGAACAGCATTACCCCACGGACTCGCGCCATCATTGTCGTGCACACTTTTGGGCGCCCCGCCGATCTGGATCCCATTCTGGAAGTCGCCCGGAAACACGGCCTACCCCTGATTGAAGACGCTTGTGAGGCCATCGGAGCGCAGTATCGGGGACGCAACGTCGGCGGAATCGGCGACCTCGGAGTGTTTGGGTTCTATCCCAATAAGCCGATCACGACCGGCGAAGGCGGGATGGTCGTAACCCGGGATGCCCATCTCGCGGACACGATCCGGGCACTGCGGAATCAGGGGCGAACGGCATCCGAGGGCTGGTTGGACCACACCCTTCTCGGCTACAACTATCGCCTTTCTGAAATAAACTGCGCACTCGGCGTCGCGCAAATGAAGAGACTGAGCGGCATTCTCAAAACCCGTGAGGCCCTTGCAATCCGGTATTCGAACGAGCTTCAGACGATTCCAGAAGTGATCGTCCCCCCTCTGAGGATCGAGGGTGGACGTGTGTGTTGGTTCGTCTTCGTGGTTCGCCTGTCCGCCCGGTTCACCCGCGCGGATCGAGACTCGGTCTGGCAGCAGTTGACCGGGCGGGGAATCGGCTGCGGACGTTACTTTGCTCCCCTGCATCTGCAACCGCT
>JBGPHB010000500.1:0-4704 GCA_041484155.1 Bryobacteraceae bacterium | reverse complement strand
ATACGGGAGATACCGATGGCGGCGAAATTGGAGGTCTAGCGAATCCCGCTTCGGTTAGCGCTGGAGAGTCTCGAACATGAAGGCCTCCTCGAAATCCGGCGTACTCGCGGTTTTGTCGTTCCGCAGTTTTCGATTGCCGACATCTACGATGCCATCGAACTGCGTGGGTCGCTGGAGGGCGTGGCGGCACGGCTCGCCGCGGAACGGTTACAAGACGGCTGCGTGCTCGATCCGCTGCGCGAATCCAGCCGCCTTATGGAGGAGCTGGTTCGAAGCCGCAAGCTGACGCTTGATAACTTCGCGCTCTACATCGAGCTGAATGCGAAGTTTCACGCCGAACTACTGGAGCTTTCGGGCAGCCGCATGTTGCGCCGCGCCATGGACCACGCTCGTTCGCTTCCCTTTGCTTCTCCAAGTGCGTTCCTCATGAAACAGCACACCGTCACGGGCTCTCGAGAGCTTTTCTTGATCGCGGTTGACCAGCATCGCAGCATTGTCGAGGCGATCGCGAACCGCGAGGGAATGCGGGCCGAAACGCTCGCCCGGGAGCATGCCCGTATCGCGCGGCGGAATCTGGACGCTACGTTAGGGAATCGGGAGCTGTTGCAGCTTATTCCGGGTGGGAAGTTAATCAAGTTATGAATAGCCTCAGAGTCGTCGTGGCGGCGATCTGTCTTCAAGTCCCGGCGGCGGCACAGGCATCCCCTCCGCCGCCTTCTCAATCGACACCTCAGCCGCAGGCGTCGCCGATTGGCACTCTCGGAAGCAACGCACTGCAATCCAGACGGCGTCCGCCGGCGCCGACCGGGCCGACGCCGAAAACGGCGGACGGAAAGCCCGACCTGTCGGGCGCCTGGGAGCCGAACGCCTTTCGTGAGAATGTCGACCTCATTTCGACCGGAGTTGAAGTCCCCTTCCAGCCGTGGGCGGCGGAACTATACAAGCAGCGTAGGGCTGGTTTCGGGAAAGACGACCCCGAGGCCCGCTGTCTGCCTCCGGGCGTGCCACGCATGAACACGACTCCGTATCCGTTTCGGATCGTACAGACGCCAGGCCTTGTGATCATCGTCTACGAAGGCGGCGCGCATGTGTGGCGGCAGATTTTCACCGATGGGCGGCCTCATCCGAAAGACCCCAATCCGTCGTGGTTGGGAGACTCGATCGGCCATTGGGAAGAGGACACGCTGGTGATCGACACAACCGCTCAAAACGGACGGACGTGGATTGACGCCGCCGGCATTCCGGCCAGCGAAGAGCTGCATGTGACTGAGCGGATCCGGCGTCCGGACCTCGGCCACTTGGAAATCGAGCATATCATTGACGACCCGAAGACGTTCACCAAGTCTTGGAAATTTACGACGCACCCGCAGATGTTAAGCGGGGAACTCATGGAATATATTTGCCAGGAAAACAACCGGGACGTCGATCACTTAGTCGGCAAATAGTCGTGAAGCTGTGAAAAATTCGTTCAACCCGCTCCCTCACGGTCGCGGTTCGGTATCGGCACTTTGCGCAATCAGCCACTTACCGAACCGCGACCATGCGGGAGCGGGCTGAACGAATTTTACCCGGCTTCTAACCGTCGCGGTAAGAGGCGTGAAAATCGCTTCGACTGCCGCCACGCCAGTCCCCACCTTGCCTCAATGTTTTGCGAAGGTGTGGGGCAGGCGGTTTCGCCTGCCAGCTGATTTTTTCACACCTTCCGTGATGTATAGCTTTTTACTTGCGCCAGAGCTCCGCACTTGCCAAACGGGCCCCTTCTACCAGGGCCTCCAGCTTGGCCCACATGATCGACGGGTGTACGCGCTCGATGAGCTCAGACTGAGCGAAGCCGCAGTCGGTTCCTGCGATCACGTTTTCACGGCCGACCAACCGCGCGAATCTGTTGATCCGGTCCGCAACTAAGCGGGGATGTTCAACCGTCACGGTGTGGTGCGTGACCACGCCGGGAATCAATATCTTCCCTTTGGGCAGCTTCACCGTTTCCCAGACGCGCCATTCATGTTCGTGGCGGGGATTGGCGGCCTCGATCGAATATGCTCCCGCGCGGACTTTGAGGATGAGGTCTACAATGTCCGCAAGCGGCGCGTCCGCCAAGTGAGGAACGTGCCAGCTACCGAAGCAGACATGGTATCGAATCCGCTCCTCCGGTATTCCCGTCAGGGCATGATTCAAGGCTTCGACCCGGAGCTCGGCCCACATTTTGTAGTGTTGTGGGCTGATTTGCACCAGGTGGTCGTACATATTCGCAAGCACGGCATCATCAACCTGAAGGAGCAACCCGGAGTTGTGGATCGCGAGGTACTCTTCTCGAAGTGCGTCGGCGATCGCGTAGATATACTGCTTTTCGGTGGGATAGTATTCATTCACGCCGTCGTAAGCCGTACTCGCGGGTGCGACGGCGGTGAGGAAGGCTTCCTCAACGCTCACGGAATCAAGCGCCGCCTTCAAGTCGTCCACGCAACGGGAAATGCTTTTCCGATCCTGGTAGGTAATGGGGCCTACACAGGCTTCCGTGGGAGCCCCAGTCAGCACTCTGGGCAATTCACGCGCGATGAAATCGGCGAACCGGTCGCGGTCCCGGCCCAGCCAAAAGACCGGGCGAAGTTGGTCGGTTCGGATTTCGAATCCGCTGATCCGCTTCAGGATATAGTTCGACCAACTCGACTTGCCAAATTCCCCGTCGTTGACGATGTCGATGCCTACCTGGGCCTGTTTCTTGACGACATCGGCTACCGCCTGCCGGAGGCCGGCGGCATAGGACTCGTGTTCTAAAGGATCTTCTGCCCGGGCGGCGAGATCACGGAGTGGTTGCGGGCGAATCAGACTCCCAACATGGGTAGTCAGAATACGCTTTTCGCTACGTTTCAATCCGGCATCCGCTTAGAACGTAAATCTGGCGACGATCGTGCCCTGCCGCGGCTGAGCGGCCACTGTCGCGGTATTGATCCATCCGAATCCGGCGGTATTCTTGCCGCCGCTCGCGGTCTGCAACAGCTTGGCGTTCGTCCCCGACGGATTGCTCATTTCGGCACGATTGAAGATGTTGCTGAACTCAGCTCGAATGCTTATACTCGCTCTTTCTCGGATGCGGAACAACCGCCCCAAGCTCATCGACTCATTGGGACGCCGCTCGTACCGATAGTCGTTGTAGTAGGGAGCCGAGTTGCCCCATTGGCCCGGAGCGGGATCCTGCCAGGCACTCGGATTCAAGATGAATGTCGAATTCGGATCGAAGCAGTGGCAGTTGATGTCCTTCGTGAACAGAGCTTGATCCGGGATGCGATTGGCGTAGCTCAGCGCAGTGATGCCGAGAGGAAGATTGCGAAGCAGCAGCGTGTTAAGGTTGTTCTGCGCATAGGGAACGTGGATGGGAAGACCGCTCGCGTACTGCAGGGCGACGCCGATCTGCCAATCGCGCAGTCCCCAGGAGAGCGCCTTGTTCCCCCCCCACTTGGGGACTGTATAGTTCGCCGCCAGCACACCCACGAACGGCCGGGAGTATCCGGATAGGCTCTTGTTCTGCGACCGGTTAAAGACGTCATTAACGGAACCAGGGGGCGCGCCAGGACCCGGAGGATCAGCCTCGGCTCCAAGAGTCAATTCCTTCTGCCAGGTAAATGTGTAGGTGAAGTCAAATCCATGGGACAGCCGCTTAGTGACTTTCGCCTGGAGCGAATCATACCAGGTGTCGCCCAGAGGCGCCCAGGTGGCGGGGACATTGAGAAACTGGGGATAAGGCCGCAGGGATTGGGCAACCGTGGCGCCGGCCGGGAAGCCCGTGTACGGGGACTTGAACCGGGTCTGCTGATTCAACGGAAGCAGCAAAAGAGTCCGGTCGGCAGCGTTGTTAAGGTCGAGCCCATTCGCGGCCAGGATTTGGGGCGTGAGCGCGTTGTAGTCCACCAACAGGTTGGCCTGCCACCACGCGCCGCGGTTTCCAACATACGACGCTTCGACCACGAGATTTTGAGCGAGCTCGCGTTGCAGCCCGATACTCCACATCACTTGCCGCGCCGGACGTCCCGAATTTTGATCGACCAGGAAGGTTGGGAAATTCGCGATCGAGGTGCTGCCGGCCAGAGGATACAATCCCGCGCTGTAGCTCGGCCATGCAATCTGCTGCGCGGTCCGCGGGATTCCTGTACCCAGAGTCATCGCGGCTTCGCCGAAGACCGGATTCACGATTGGATTCTGCGAAGAGGCTGAACCGGAGATCTGATTATTGGTGGGTGTGATGGAGTACGAGATCCCCCATCCTGCGCGCAAGACCGTCTTAGAATTGATCTGGAAGGCCATGCCGAGGCGCGGCCCGATGGCGTAAGGATAGTTCTTCGCAAACGAACAGTTACACAACCCGGGTCCGTTTCCTTCAAAAATCACGCCACCAAGATGTCCGCCGGCACTGGGGTTCGGAGTGGTTGATGAAAAGCTCGGGAAGCGGCCATATTGCTCCCGTTGATAGGTCCCGTAGTCCCAGCGCAAGCCGTAGTCGAACGTCAGCTTACGGGTAACCTTCCAGGTATCCTGGGCAAAAATCGCCCATTGCGATTTTCCCAAGCGCGGATTTGAGACCGCCGCGATGTTCGCGATGTCGACCGCTCCCAGGAGAAAACTAGCGTAGGCAAATCCAATGGTGCGTCCACCAACCGTGGCGGTGTTCAGGTAAGGAAGAGCCGTTTCGTTCGCGGCGAAGGTGTAGTT
>JBGPHB010000499.1:0-4706 GCA_041484155.1 Bryobacteraceae bacterium | reverse complement strand
GTCTATCCCCAGATGCTCGACGCCGCGGACTTGGGCGCCAACTTCGACGTGCTGGTGCTCACCGACGGAGCCTTGCGCCGCGGCCCAGTCACAACCGGACCAGCCCCAGAGAGCATCCCGGCTGAGTATCGCGCCTGGTTGGGAAGAATCACTCCAGAGCGAACCCTTCCCCAGATCAAGAAATTTCTCAACGCCGGCGGGTCCGTCGTTACGATTGGAAGCTCGACCAGCCTGGCCGAGCTCGTCGGGTTGCCGGTGAAAGACTATCTCGCCGAAAAAGACTTCCCGCGCTCGAAGTTCTACATTCCAGGAGCCCTGTTGAAAGCGAATATCGACAACTCCAATCCACTTGCCTACGGCATGCCGGAACAGGTGGATGTGTTCTTCGACAGCAGTCCCGTGTTTCGTCTGGAGCCCTCTTCAAGACTGAAACGAATCTCTCCCGTGGCCTGGTTCTCCGGCCCTGACGTTCTGGATAGCGGCTGGGCCTGGGGCCAGCAGTACCTCGACGGCGGAACCGCGGTTGCGGAGGCATCCGTCGGCGAAGGAAAACTCGTGATGCTCGGTCCCGAAGTCGCCTTCCGCGCCCAGCCCCACGCCACGTTCAAACTCCTCTTCAACGGCCTTTATTACGGCAGCGCGAAGCCCACTCTATTGCGATAGTCCCTCCACTCCGCGCCACGTGGGGCAGCCAGTCATGGCGGCGAGCCGGCCTCCGGGCCGGCTTTCTTGTTCCCGACGCAGCCGAAAAAAGCCGGCACGAAAGCCGGCTCGCCGGCAGGACTGCCCGCCCCACACTCTACTTCTTCTTCGCTTTCGCCCGCCTTCCAACCTCGACCGCAGCGCGCCCCCACTGCTCCATCGCGTCCTGAGTGTCGAAGAATTCGGCCGGTGGAGCATAGTAGTGCATCCCCTCCGGCCTATCTTCGAATGGCCGAAATGGCTCCAGCCCCAACTGCACGAACTGCGGGCGCGTCACGGCGTCGGTCTTGAGATACAGAGTGCCCTTTGCGACCAGGGAAAACACAACACCATCGCAGTACAGGCAATGGCCCCCGAACATGCCGCGGGCGCTAATCTCGCCCAGCGGAGCCAGCCACTCGATTAGAAATTCCAAATACTGGTCTCTGCCGGCCATCTACTGTCTCCACTTCCGCAAAGCACCCGATCCAATCGCGAACCCGCTCACGATCAATATCGTCGCCAACCCGCCGGCGACAACACTGGTCACAGGGCCAAACCATGCCGCCGTCCAACCCGACTCCACCGCGCCCAACTGGTTCGAAGAACTGATGAAGATGTTCTGTACGGCGAGAACGCGACCCTTCAGCCGATCCGGCGTTTTCGTCTGAACCAGGGATTGGCGCAACACCACGCTGACATTGTCGAAGACTCCCGTAAAGAAAAGCATCGCCAGGGAGAGCCACAGCGAGCGGGACAGGCCGAACACGATGGTGGCCGCGCCAAAGCCCGCGACGGTCCACAGCAGCGTCCGGCCAGCCCGCTTCACTCTGGGAGAATGCGACATGAGAAACGCCATCGAAATCGCGCCGAAGGAGGGCGCGGCTCGGAGCCAGCCTAGCCCGCGGGCGTCCGTATGCAGAATCTCAACCGCGTAGATCGGCAGCAACGCGATTGCGCCCCCGAACAGCACGGCGAACAGGTCCAACGAAATCGCGGGCAGAATCAACTTGTCGTTCCAGACGAAGTGTACCCCCTCCACCAGCGCCTTGCCAGCGGGCGCCGGCGTTTCATTGTTGGCGGGCGCCCGAAGTTTCATGAACTGTACGCAGATCAGGGTTAACGTTGCGCACAGGATTTGGACCACGTAGACCGGCCTGCTGCCTACCGAAGCGATCAGCAATCCGGCCAGCGCCGGGCCGGTCACGGTGGCGATCTCTTGGGCGCTGCTATTCCAGGTGATGGCGTTGCGCAAAACGTCAGGTGGGACGACGTGCGGAAGCATCGCGGAGCGCGCCGGGTTTTGAAACGCCCGCGCAACAGCGCCGAGGAACAGGCAACTATAGATCAAGGATACGGAACGGGAAGTGGTCGCCAGGAGCGCGCCGACGATCATGATAATCAACTGCGTCAGAATCAGGATGCGCCGGCGGTCATGACGGTCCACAAAATGCCCGGCGGGCAAGGCGAACAGCAAGAACGGAGCCACCTGCACCAGGCCGACGTTACCAAGCACTATGGCGGATTTCGTTTGTACGTACAGGTCCCAGCTCACCGCCACCGAAAGCATCTGAAAGCCAAGACTCGACAGTAGATTTGAGGTTAGGAGTAATCGGAAGTCCCGCGAACGGAACGAAGCGTAAGCGTCCAATTCTATAGCTTCGCTCATTGAGAGGCATGATATGGTGGGCTTGTGCCACCCACCGCCTCGAAAACGATCGAAGATTTGTGTATCAATACGATCCGCATCCTGTCGGCGGACGCGGTCCAGAACGCCAACTCCGGGCATCCCGGCATGCCGATGGGCACGGCCGCCATGGCCTACACGCTCTGGGATGGTTTTCTCAAGCACAATCCGGCGGATCCCCTCTGGTTCGATCGAGACCGCTTCGTACTTTCCGCCGGCCACGGCTCGATGCTGCTTTACAGCCTGCTGCACCTGACTGGGTATGACTTGCCGCTCGAAGAGCTGAAGCGCTTTCGACAATGGGGCAGCAAGACTCCCGGGCATCCCGAGCGCGGGCACACGGTTGGCGTCGAAGTGGCCACCGGGCCGTTGGGGCAGGGATTCGCGAACGGCGTCGGGATGGCGATTGCGGAGGCTTGGCTCGGGGCACGCTACAACCGCCCCAAGCACAAGATTGTCGATCACTATACTTACGCGATCTGCGGTGATGGCGACCTGATGGAGGGAGTCACGCAAGAAGCCGCGTCGCTGGCCGGGCATCTGCGGCTCGGCAAGCTGATATACCTCTACGACCAGAATCAGATCTCGCTCGCCGGCGGGACCGGCATGACGTTCACGGAAGACACGGCCAAGAGGTTTGAAGGATACGGCTGGCATACGCGCTCGGTTGCGGATGGCAACGATACGGAAGACATTGCAAAGGCCATCAAGGCGGCTCAGCGCGAGCAGCGCCGGCCGTCGCTAATTTTGATCCACACTCACATTGGCTACGGCAGCCCCAAGAAACAAGACAACTTTTCGGCTCATGGCAATCCCCTTGGCGAGGATGAATTGCAAGCGGCGAAGAAAGCGCTGGGCTGGCCGACGCTGGATAAGTTCTTCTTGCCGCCAGACGCGGTGGATCACTTCCGCAAAGCGCTCGGCAAAGGCGCCAAGGCCCAGACCTCATGGAGCCAGAGACTGGAGGCCTACAAGAAAGAGTTTCCGCAGGAGTGCGTCGAGTTTGAACAGATCGTGAGCGGAAAACTGCCGGAGAACTGGGCCGCCGAACTTCCGAAGTGGAAACCCTCGGACAAACCCATGTCGACGCGAGTGGCGGGCGGCGAGGTGATGAATGCGTTGGCGAAACACATTCCCAATCTCATCGGTGGTTCCGCGGACCTGAATCCGTCCACGAACACTGCGCTCAAGGGCCTGGGGGATTTTCAACCAGCGGAATTCGGCGGACCGGGGACCCTGGGTGCGGTCGGAGGAGAGTGGAGCTACGCGGGCCGCAATGTCGCTTTCGGCGTTCGCGAGCATGCGATGGGCGCGGCAGTGAACGGCCTGGCCGCGCATGGCGGCGTGCTGCCGTTCAGTGCGACCTTCCTGGTGTTCTCGGACTACATGAAGCCGTCGATTCGCCTGGGAGCGCTGAGCCGCTTGAAAGCCTTCTATGTTTTCACCCATGACAGCGTCGCCGTTGGCGAAGACGGTCCGACTCATGAACCGGTCGAGCATCTTGCCGGATTGCGCGCGATACCGGGGTTAACCGTGATTCGCCCTGCCGACGGAAATGAGACGGCGGAGGCTTGGGCGTTTGCGGTTCAGCACGATGGGCCGACTCTATTCGTGCTCACGCGGCAGAATGTCCCGCATCTTGATCGTGGCAATGCGAAGGAGCCGGGCGTCGCACGGGGCGCTTACATCCTCTCCGAGGCCGACGGCGGCACGCCCGACATAATTCTGATCGGAACCGGTTCTGAAGTGTCAATCTGCGTGGAGGCGCGGGAGAGGCTAAAGGGACACGGCGTAAGAGTGCGGGTAGTCAGCCTCCCAAGTTGGAATCTGTTCGCCCAGCAGGACGAAGCCTATCGTGAAAGCGTCTTGCCAAAATCGATCAAGAGACGCGTTACGGTTGAGGCGGGTTCCCCATTCGGCTGGCGTCAGTGGGCCGGTGACGAGGGGACCATCATCGGCATCGATCGTTACGGCGCGTCCGCCCCCGGTGAAGAGATCCTGCAACACCTCGGGTTCACCGCCGATCACGTCACGTCGGCGGCGTTACGCCTATTGGGCATTGAAAGCCCCGCCCGTCAGGGCGGGGTTCCCTATCGCACGTCGCTATAGTATCCCTGGCGATAATGCGCCTTCAACGGCGGCATGTCCTCCGGAGCCGCAATCCGCACCTCGACGCGCTGGTATTTCCCGTCATGCGCGTCGTTCGCCGGAGAGTACCCCAGCAAGTACTGATTGCGCAGCTCGTTTCCGATTCGCGTACAAACCTCGGGAAGATCATCCAGGTTGCGCACCGGGAAGTGTTTGCCTCCGGTTTCCTCGGCAAGCTGGTCGAGCAGGC
>JBGPHB010000498.1:0-4722 GCA_041484155.1 Bryobacteraceae bacterium | reverse complement strand
CGTAACCGGGTGACGCAGGAGGATCGTAATCATGGGGTCGCGCTGTTCGATCGCTTTGGCAACCCAAACCGCCGCCTGGTCGGTCTCCGAGCAAAGCAGATGGAAGACCGCCAGGGCCCGGGCGGCGCCGTAGGCTTCGCCGGGCAAGAGTCGTGCCAGCAACCCGGGAACGCGGGCCGTGTCACCGCTGCGTACCAAAGCTCCGGCGAGCAGCCCGATTGCCTGCAAATTCCAAGACGCCGCGGCATGATTTTTCTCGGCCGCCACGAGCGCGTCCTTGAGCCTCCCCTTCAAGACGTAGTAGACCCCAAACGTGAACAGGGCGGGAACGAAGTTTTCGTCGAGTTCCAGGATCTGCCTGCACTCTGCCAATGCCTCCTCCTCCCGGCCGTCGGCCAGGAGCGAGACGGCGAGCTGGATGCGGTAGCCCAAGTGGAGAGGATCCTCCTTCAGAGCGCGGCGATGCTCCTCCACAGCCTCGCCCGCCCGGCCCATGAGCCTCAAGAAGTAGAAAGCGTAGGTGCTGCGCACTGAAGGCGGCACCGGATCGTGAGCCATCGCCAGCCGGAAGCAGCGCTCCGCCTCCTTCCAGTCGTAGTCGTAGAGCGCCGCCACCATGCCCAGCATGCCGTGTCCCTCTGGAAGGGACGGGTCGATTTCCACGGCTCTCCGCGCGGCGGCACGCGCCAGGGGCAAACCCTCGCGCGCCGGCATTACACCGGCGATGGTCTGGTTGCCAAAGAAGTTTGCCAGTTCACTATGGGCCAGGGCAAATTCGGGATCGAGCGAGATGGCCCGTTCGAAGAATTCCGTGCTTCGCGCCACACGCTCCGGCGATATCTGCCGCGAGTAATGGAGTGCCTTCAGGTACGCCTCATAGGCGGGAACGTTGGGAATGTGACGCCGGGGCGCAACCGCTAGCTTTAGCCGGAGCGCCTTGGCAATCGCCTGGGCGATCTCATCCTGCATTGCGAACACGTCCGCCATCTCACGGTCATAACGCTCCGACCACAGATGATATCCGTTGGCGGCGTTGACCAACTGCGCCGTCACGCGGATGCGATTTCCCGAGCGGCGTACGCTCCCTTCCAGGACTGTGCGCACATCCAGCGTCTCGGCGATCTTGCGGATGTCCTGCTCCTTTCCCCGAAACGCAAACGCCGAGGTACGCGCCGTGACATTCAAGCCTGGAAAATGCGCCAGCGCATTGATAATTTCCTCCGCCAGCCCGTCGCTGAAATATTCGTTGTCCTTGTCGGCGCTCATGTTGGCGAACGGCAGCACCGCGATGGAGGGCACATCCGGCAAGTCTTCCGCTTGTCCACCCAGCGCGACCCTCACCTCCGCCATGCTCTGAAACCGCTCCGCCGGAGCCTTGCGAAGACACCGCATCACCGTTTCCGCCAGCGCCGGCGGCGGCTTGGGATCGTCGCGCAGCACGGCTGCCAAGCTGTCGAAAGCCCGGCGACCCGACACAACCTCGTACAACACCGCGCCGAAACTGAACACGTCCGAGCGTTCATCCGCCGGTTTACCTTCGGCCTGCTCCGGCGACATGTACAACGGCGTCCCCATGATCGCGCCCGCCAGTGTCTGGGTGGCATCGGAATTTGCGGTCAGCTTGGCCAGTCCGAAGTCGAGCAGCTTGACCGACCCTTTAGCGGTTACCAGGATGTTGGCGGGCTTTAGATCGCGGTGCAGGACGCCGCGTCCGTGCGCCTCGACCAAGGCCTCGGCAATCTGTGTGGCCAGTTTCACCGCCTCGGCCGCAGGCTGGGGCCCCTTCACGGCGGCACCCTCGATATACTCCATCACCAGGTAGTCCGGGCCGATGTCGTACAGCGTACAGATGTTGGGGTGATTCAACGCGGCGATGGCGCGAGCCTCCTGCTCGAACCGCGCGCTGTGCTGCGCGCTCAGCCGCTTGATCGCCACTTCCCGATCGAGCCGCGTGTCGCGGGCCTTCCACACCTCGCCCATGCCGCCCGAACCGATCGGCGAAACCAGGACATAAGGACCGAGCTGAACGCCGGCCTGCCAGGGACTCATCGTCTTTAGATTCTATCGGGTTGCGGGTGGTTACCCGAGGCCAGCCCAGATGGAGCGCAACTGCAGCACGAATCCTTCGACCGGCCCTTCTCCGGCCAGTTCCACGATTCCGCGACGCGTTTTCATCGGGCGATTCTTGCGATAGATGTAGACCGTCTCCGCGTCGCCGTCAATCAACCACGCGAGCTGGACGCCGTTGGAGATCCACTGCTCCATCTTTTCCTTGGCTTGCTTGAGCCGGTCGCTGGGAGACATGACTTCCACCACGAACTCGGGGCACAGCGGCAGAAATTCCTTGCGCTGCTGTTTGGAAATACGCCGTAAAGACTCGTTGGACACCCAGGCCGCGTCAGGAGAAAGGGCCGAGCCATCCGCAAGCATGAATTCCGCGCTTGAATCAGTGGCTTTGCCACGGCCGTCCTTCTCCGCCCAGCGATCCAACTGCGCAGCCACTTTCAAGCTTCGGTAAGAGGACTCGTAACCGGCTGGAGGCATGATAACGATCTCTCCTTCCGCGGTCCGCTCCAGGCGCAAGTCAGGATTCGCGCGGCAGAAGGCAAGGTAGGCCTGGTCCGAAAGCCCTTTGCCGGAGTCAAACCAGAGCCTCACGGGTACTCCCTGTTGCGGCAACGAGACCTGGACTTGCATACTCCGATTCTATCCTGCCTCCGCGCCTGGCAGGGAATCATTATCCTTAGAGTTTATCTGGAAACGCTACTGACACTTTGGACAATCCGGTTGGCAGCCATCCTCTACTTCGCCGCAATGGTCGGATGGCTCACGCAAAAAGACCGTCCGAGCCGTCTGCTCTGGACGGCGGCGTGTGCGTTCTATCTTGCCCACTTAGTGGCGGCGTTTTCGTTCTATCACCATTGGAGCCACGCGGCCGCCTATACAGAAACCGCACGGCAAACATTCGAGGTTTTTGGCCTCCGATGGGGCGGCGGATTGTATTTCAACTACGTCTTCACCGCGGTCTGGATCGCGGATGTGCTGAGATGGTGGTGCGGTATCGATCGCTACCGGAGCCGGCGCGCGCTGACGACCGCGATCCACTCATTTTTCGCGTTCATGTTCTTCAACGCCACGGTAGTTTTCGTGGGCGGGTGGACACGCTGGCTCGCCGTGGCAGCGATGGCAGCACTGGCTGTGCTGGTGGCGCGAGCTTCCGCTTGCCAGGGAGCAGACTGAATCAACCGTCTGATATCCTGAGTCCGTCGGGGCAGATTCGTGCGTATTCTACAGCTCACTGCCGGCGCCGCGGGGATGTACTGCGGGACGTGTCTCCGCGATAATTCGCTGGCCACCGCGCTCATGAAGCAGGGCCACGACGTCACGCTGGTTCCTCTCTACACCCCCACCCTGACCGACGAACCCAACGTCAGCAACGACAAGATTTTCTTCGGAGGCATCAGCGTCTACCTGGAGCAGAATTGGGCGCTCTTCCGCAAGACCCCCTGGTTGCTGGACCGGCTGTGGGACTCGAAAACCGCGCTAAAAGCCGCCGCGAAACGCACCATCCCTGTAGACCCACACTTCCTGGGCGCGATGACGGTCTCCATGCTCGAAGTCGAGCACGGTCGTCTCAAGAAGGAGCTGCGAAAAATGCTGCGCTGGCTCGAAACCGAGCCGCGCCCGGACGTGGTGAGCTTGCCCTATACCCTGCTGCTGGGCCTGGCCGCGCCCCTTAAGAAAGCGCTCGACGCCCCCGTCTGCTGCACGCTGCAAGGCGAGGACCTGTTTCTGGAAGGCCTGCACGAGCCGTACCGCTCGCGCGCCCTCGATTTGATCCGCCAAAACATTCCCCACGTCGATTGTTTCCTCGCCGTGAGCGACTATTATGCCGGGTTCATGTGCCGCTACCTGGGAATCCCGGAACACAAAATGGAGGTCGCCCGGCTCGGCGTCAGCACCGATGGCTACCGCCAAGCGCCCGGCGGATCGCCCAGCGAACCCTTCCGGATCGGCTACTTTGCGCGCATCGCGCCCGAAAAAGGCGTGCACGTGTTGGCCGAAGCCTATCGCCTGGTGCGCCGCGAGGAGCCCAACTGCTGTCTTGAGGCGGCAGGCTATATGGCCCCCGAACATCGTGAGTATCTGGCCGGCATCGAACGTCAGTTGCGGGAGTGGGATCTCCCCTTTCAGTATCGTGGCGTGCTGGACCGAACCCAAAAGATCGCCTTTTTAGAAAGCCTCGACATCCTTTCGGCCCCCACCGTCTACGCCGATCCTAAGGGAATCTTCGTCCTGGAAGGTATGGCCGCAGGCGTCCCGTTTGTCCAACCTCACCACGGAACGTTTCGCGAAATGGCCGCGAAGACGGGCGGCGGAATTCTAGTAGAGCCCGAGGACCCCGAGAGCCTGGCTCGCGGATTGGTCTCGCTGATTCGAAACCCCGTTCTCCGCGCCGAGCTAGCGCGTAAAGCCTACGACGGAGTGCGCGCACATTACACGGTCGAGCAGATGGCCGAACAAACCGTGTCCATCTTCGCGCGCCAAAGAACCCCCGTCGCCATGACCTCCTGAATGCGCAAAAGGGGACTGGCACGAATGTCGCCGCCTTTGCGAAATTCGTGCCTGTACCCTTTTGCCCCGTTATCAAACAGCATGTTCCGAAATCCTTTGCGAAGTTGTGGGGCAGGCGGTTTCGCCTGCCAAGTCTTTTTCACGTCT
>JBGPHB010000497.1:0-4724 GCA_041484155.1 Bryobacteraceae bacterium | reverse complement strand
GCTCCGTTTCAGATGCGGCGCGCTGAAGGGAAGGAAACGGCAGCGCGATGAAAATGAGATTTGGGGGCTGACTTCAGCCTGCGGGCCGACCTTAGGATGCGTCAAGGAATAACGTTGCCAGACATCGCTGTGAGCAGACGTGGCGCACGCACTCTTGCGTGCCGTGTCGAGACTCTTCTCGACACCTGCCCTTCGCGCAAGACCGGCATCGGCACGAGTGCCGGACCCCGGATTTGGTTCCATTGTTGAAGGCGTGACGTTGACTCGGGGCGCGGCTGCAAGTGAACCAAGTCGTGGGGAAGGAAAGTTCTAGAATGGAGTTTCCCGAACAACTCACAAAACGCCGATTGCACCCGTAGAATCTCCTTTTCGATCGTACCTACAAGCCGCACATTCGAGCGAAACTTGCCAGTCACATCTCGTACCGGGGGTCCCGGAACCAGGACGACGATAGGTCAGGAGACGATATGCACCGGGTAGTGGCGATGCCCACGACGGACACGATACGTCTCGAAGTCCTTGCGATCAATGGTGAACACTCGCCGCGTGCCCAGCGCTTCAGCGGCTGTAACGAGCGATGCGTCCGCCAGGTCCATCGGATGGTCGGCGTATCGCTCCATGAGCTCGAAGGCTCGAGTTAAGCACGCTCGATCCAGAAACCACACGAACAACCCACCGCCTTCCACAAACTCCCGCAGACGATCGGAGCCTATGCTGGCTGGTCCAAGCATGTGAAACGCCTCGGTAAGCACGGGCGTTGTGGTAAAAACACGCTCACGGATCTCCTTCAGGATCGCGCGGCACCGATTGTGCTGCTCGTCCTTGGGATCGAAGAGGGCGACCAACGGTCCTGTATCGACCAGAATCATTTCCGCAGCTTCTTGCGAAGCGCCTTAGCCACGCCGCGCCGCGTTTCCGTGGAGGGTGCGCTCGCGTATCCGCCCGGACCGAGATCGAGCCGCTGATAGAGGTCATAGGGGTGGTGCTTCGATGCGTCTTGCACCTGCCGTTGTAGCGATCGGAGCCCCTGTTTCAGCGCTTCTGAAATCGGCAACTTTGTAGCCTCGCGGATTTGCCGCAAGGTGGATTCGGCCTCATCGTCGAGTCTCACGGTTCGTATCGCCATGCTATCTCCGTATTACCGACTGTATTACCGTTTCGGCGACCGGTCAAGGGGTTAAGGATCGAGGGTTACGGATCGAGCTCCGGAGACACCATGCTCACCGCTTTGAGAAATGTCCAACTCCAGAGGCCGGAGTTAAGGTCCAGTCTGCATGCCGAAGCCTGGCCCCTCCCTTTTCATCCATCTATGGTTGTGGCAAGCTCTAGATAGAGGTAACAAGTTAAGAAAGGGTGAGCGCGATGTTTCTGACGAAGAAGGCGATTCCCAGGCGGACCTTGCTCAAAAGCGCGGGGGCTGCGTTGGCGCTGCCGTTACTCGACGCGATGATTCCCGCTGCCACGGCATGGGCCGATACACCGGCGAAGCCAGTGCGGAGGCTCGGTTTCGTGTTCATCCCCATGGGGTGCGATCAAGCGCGATGGACGCCGCCCGGCCAGGGAAAGCTCGATGAGCTTTCGCCCATCCTCGCCCCGCTCAAGCCAGTCAAGGATCGGGTGACTGTCCTCACCAATACGCGGTTGCAGAATGCGTATCCGGGTACGCACGACACTTCCAACGCGTCGTTTCTGAGCGCCGCGCCGGCCAAACACACCGAGAGCTCGGATTATTACCTGGGTACGACGGTCGACCAGATCGCGGCCAAAGAGATGGGCCGCGACACGCAGCTGGCCTCGCTCCAGCTCGCCATGGATCTGAACCCGCTCGCGGGTGTGTGCAACAACGGTTACGCGTGCGTCTATCAGAATTGCCTCTCCTGGTCGTCGCCAACCACGCCGCTTCCGTCCGAGGCGCATCCACGCGTCGTCTTCGAACGGCTGTTTGGCGAAGGCGGTAGCGCAGCCGCACGCCGCGCCGCGCTCGAAGATCGGGCCAGCCTGCTCGATTCGTTCACCTCGCACATCGCGAAGCTCAAGCAACGCGTGGGCGGTTCCGACCGCGTGAGATTGGACCAGTACCTCGACAGCGTCCGCCAAGTGGAACGCGAGATCCAGCGCGCCGAAAGGGCCGGAGCGGACGACAAGATGCCCGACCTCGAGAGACCCGTCGGGGTCCCCGCGGCCTTCGCCGACCACGCGAAGCTCATGTACGATCTACAGATTCTGGCGTTTCAGGCGGACGTCACCCGCGTCGTCACGTTCCAGTTCACGCGCGAACAGAACAATCGTACCTATCCCGAGATCGGCGTCCCAGACCCACACCATCCCACCAGCCACCATGGCAACGATCCGGAAAAGCTGGCGAAGATCTCGAAGATTAATACCTTCCATGTGTCGCTGTTCTCGGAGTTCCTCCAGAGAATGAAGGCGACTCCCGATGGCGATGGTTCGCTCCTCGATCACTCGGTGTACATGTACGGAAGTGGCATCGGGAATTCCAGCATCCACGATCACGAAAACCTTCCGATGCTGGTCGCAGGCGGCGCTGGGACGGGCCTCAAGGGCGGCCGGCACATTCGGTATGAGAAGGGAGCGAATCTGGCCAACCTCCACCTCACGCTGCTCGATCGCGTGGGTGTGCATCTGGATTCGTTCATGGACAGCACTGGACAAATCGAAGATCTCTTCGCAGTTTAAGGAGCCAAGTATGCATTGGCGAACCATCGGTGGACCTGCAGTCCTGGGTTTAGTCATGGGTTTAGTCATGGGTTTCGGCCTCGCGGCCCCGGCCATCGCGGCAGCGCCCTCCGCGCTTGCCGATGCTGTGGAACAACGCGACCAGGCCGGTTTCCGCGCACTTCTGCGCGCGGGCTCCGGGGTGAACTCCTCGCAAGCCGACGGCACTACCGCGCTGCATTGGGCTGCGTATCACGACGATACGGAAACCGCCGCCTTGCTCATCAAAGCCGGCGCCGATGTCAACGCGGTGAACCGCTACGGCATCTCAGCGTTGGCGCAGGCATGCAAGAATGGCAGCGCAGCGATGGTGAAGCTGCTGTTGGACGCGGGGGCCGGCGTCAACCTGACGCTCAAGGGCGGCGAAACAGTCCTGCTGTTAGCCGCGCGCTCCGGCAATGCGGAGGCGGTGCAGATGTTGCTCAGCCGCCGGGCAAACCCCAACGCGCGGGAGCGGCTCGGCCAGACAGCTTTGATGTGGGCGGCGGCGGAGGGGCACACCGCCGTCATCCGGGCGCTGATCGGCGCGGGCGCTGACATACACGCGAAAACCGATTCCGGATTTACGCCGTTCTTCTTTGCCGTGCGTGAGGGCCGCATCGAGGCGATGCGCGCGTTTCTTGCGGCTGGCGCGGATGTAACCGCGATGATGCAGCGCTCGCAAGAGGAACCGGGACCGCGGCCGGCGGTCGGGGGGCGTACGAGCCCTCTGATGCTCGCCGTCCAGAACGGGCACTTCGAGCTGGCGATTGCGCTGGTCGACGCGGGCGCCGATCCGAACGATCAGCGAACGGGATTCACCCCGCTCCACGTGATTTCCCAAGTCCGAAAGCCGGATTCAAGCGACGCCAGCGATGGCGCGGCGGCGGCCGGATTGGGCCGTCTTTCGAGCCTGGAGTTCGTGCGGGAAATCGTGAAGCGGGGAGCGGACGTGAATTTTCGTCTGCCCAAAGGCGCGCCGAAGCTGCCCGCCACATCGTCGCAGGTCGCGTCTGAAGGGGCAACGCCGATGCTGTTCGCCGCCGATCGTTCAGACGTTCCGCTGATGCGCCTGCTGCTGGAACTGGGCGCGGATCCGAAACGGGCGAACTTCAACAACACGACACCGCTGATGGCCGCCGCCGGGCTTGGCACGAAAGAGCCGCTCGAAGAGGCAGGCGAGGAAAACGAAGCTCTGGAAGCTGTCGCGATGCTGCTCGACCGCGGCGTCGATATCAATGCCGTGGATAACAATGGCGACACGGCCATGCACGGCGCGGCGTACAACAATTACCCCCGTGTCGCAGAGCTGCTGGTTGCGCGAGGAGCCGATCCGCAAGTCTGGAACAATCCCAACAAGGCCGGCCGGACGCCACTCTTCATCGCCGAGGGTTACGTCGGTACTGCCCTGCGCCCTGATCTACCGACGATCGACGCCATTACTAAGCTGATGCTCGCCGCGGGCCTTTCGACCGAAGGTGCACGCCCCACCAAGATTGTCGATATCTACCAGAGGTCTGTGGAGCCGCCTAAGCCGCCCGAAACGGCGAAGTGAGACTGTGCACACCCGCGCACGGCGCTCCCCAGCGGTTCGTCCCAGCCGTAATCGAGCAAATACACGTAATAGGCACGTTCCGCCCCAGTGGGTATTTCACCCAGCGAATGCACCTACAAAACCATGGCTACCCCCTACCCTTTCGCATCTTTCCAGTGCTGCCCTGAACTACGATGCCGGTTCGGACCAGCTCGGCGAACCGTGCCCGCATACCCATTCGAGGGAAAGCCATTTCTCCGTCCGGGCGAGGTAGGCGAGCACGAGACGATCGAACCGCAGGCCGTCAAAGTCCTCGAAATGGACCGGCTGGACATATTGGGCGGGCTTTGCTCATATGCTGTGTCCTATGGAATCAGGTGCGGAGCGACGAGGTCGATGAACTCCCGCGACGTTATCACCTTGGTCTTCTTCCAGAACTTCGGGAAATGCCGTGTGTTCCCGGTCACGAGATAGT
>JBGPHB010000496.1:0-4726 GCA_041484155.1 Bryobacteraceae bacterium | reverse complement strand
GGCACGGTGCACAAGGGATTCTATGAAGCTCTGCGCGCCGTTTGGGGGCATCCCATTGGCGCCAGGGAGATTCTTCCGGCGCGTCTTCTGAACCGGGGAGATCGCGCAGTCTGGATCACCGGACACAGCTTGGGCGGCGCGCTGGCGGAACTGTGCGCCGCACAGGCCTCATTTGTGAGTCACGTCCCCGTCCAGGGCGTGTACACGTTCGGCCAACCTCGCGTAGGCGATGATGCATTCGCGCGAACCGTACACGACGCGCTCGGAAAGCGGATCTTCCGGTTCATCAACGATCGCGACATTGTCCCCCGAGTCCCCTTCTTCGGAATGGGATTCCGCCACTATGGATGCGAGATATTCTTCGATCATCAACAGAAACGGGTTGACGGCCAGCCGGGCGTGGAAAACCTCGCGGGCGCCTTGCGGCTGGCTCGATTGGCGCTGACCATCGATACCGCCATTCAGGAAGCGGCCAGGATTACCGCGCAAGCAGCCATCCAGGCCGGTTTTAACGGGAACTTCTTGGACGCCCTTCACCAGATCGTGAAGACACTGGAAGATGGCGCTCTCGGCGGGTCCAGGGCGTTGCTAGCCGCCGGCACCGAGAACATTACCGATCACGATATGCGCAAGAACTACCTTGCCCGGCTCGGAACATCGTTAGGGTAGGGCCACAACGTCTGGCAAGGCGAGTATAATGGTCTTGTGGCTCGTGGCTGGGAAAGTAAGTCGGTAGAGGCTCAGATCGAGTCCGCCCAAGCCCGGAAAGGACACCACCGCGTGAGACTTTCCCCTGAGCAAATCGAAATCGAGCGCAAGCGGGATGGCCTGCTGCTCCATCGTACCAGAGTGCTCCACGACTTGGAGGGCTGTAACAACCTCCGTTACAAGAAGACCCTTCAAGACGGCCTCGCCTATCTTGAAGGGCAGCTCGCTGAGCTGGGCTGGCAAGAGTAGAGCGCACAGGACTCAGTTGCGTTCCGCTGTGCGCGACTACAAGAACGGCTACTCCCACTCGATCGTCGCCGGGGGTTTGTTGGTCACGTCGTAGAATACCCCTGCAATTCCGTCGATCGTTCGCAACTGCCGGACGATCTCATCGAGCGTTTCCTGATTCATGCGCACCGCGTTGGCGGTCATACCGTCCACCGATTTAACCGGACGAAGGACCACGGAGTCCGGCCGGCCTTGGACGCCAACGGGAATCAGAACCACGGGAAACTGCCAGACCGTCTCGTCGAACCCCCGATCCCTGGAAATTCGGCGGACGATCGCGTCGGCATGGCGCAGCCGCTCGATCCGCTCCGCCGTGAGCGTAGCGCACCAGACGCGCAGCGCTCCAACTGGTTCTTTCGTGCAGCACACCACGACGCGATTGATTCCATCCAGACGATTGATCAGCCGTCCGGCGTCCCCCTCCGATTCTGGAAATGCTTCGAGCGCGAGCACCGGACGATAGGTTCTGGAATCACCCTGCACGCCCACGGACCGCAAGGGCAAGATCCATCCCGCGTCGATTCGCTCCGGCGCGCCCTCGGTTTCCGAACACAGGCACCGAATGGCCAGGCCGGGGCCCGGAAACGGATGGCGGTCGAGCATTTCAGAAGCGAGCCCCAGCTCGCGCCCGATGGCCCGAACCTCATCCTTGTAGAAGGACGCCAGGGGCTCGATAATTCGCCCTTCCTGAATCAGCTTCTGAATGCCGGCGACGCGATTATGGTGAGTCTTGATCAGATCCGCCTTGGCCGTGCCGCCGGATTCAATCGTGTCCGGATAGATCGTCCCTTGCCCCAGGATCCAGTGGCGATCCAAGAAATGCTCAGTCTCGAGCGTCCGCTCTTGCACCGCGACGAACTGTTCGCCGATGATGTGACGCTTTTCCTCCGGATCGGTGACTCGCGCCAGGGCCGCCAGGAATTGCGTCCCGGCATCCTCCACGGTAAATGAGCGCGCGCCCAATTCCGCGAAATTCTTGCGGACGAACTCGGTCTCACCGTCTCGCATCAACCCGGTGTCGACGTAGGTGCCGTGAACCCGCTCGGGCCCCAACGCACGCAGACACAGCGTGTACGCGACCGTTGAATCCACCCCTCCGCTGACGAAAAAGAAGACGTTGCGGCCACCTGCGGCAGCGCGGATTTGATCTTCGATGTCGCGGATCTGGCCGGCGGGGTCCCAATCGCGCTCACAGCCGCAGACGTCGAAGAGAAAATTCGAAAGAATCCGCCGCCCGCAGGGAGTGTGCGCCCCTTCAGGATGAAACTGCACCGCGTAGAGCTTCCGCTCTGGCGACGCGATGGCGGCGACTGCGCACGTCTCGGTGCCGGCCGTCACTCCAAACCCCGGGGGCGGCTTCACCACCAGGTCGCGATGGCTCATCCACACCTGCTGGCGCCCTTCGATCCCGCGGAAGATCGTATCGGCCGCCGCAATCTCGAGTTGCGCGAATCCGTACTCCCCGTGCTCGCCCTTCTGGACCGTACCGCCGAGCAGATGCGCCATCAACTGCTGGCCATAGCAGATGCCGAGCACGGGCGTTCCCGAGCCTAGAAGCGCTGGATCGATGGTGGGACTGCCGGGATCGTATACGCTGTTGGGACCACCGGAGATGATCACGCCCTTGCGCCCGGCAAGTTCCGAGGCGAGAGTCTCGCTGGGGGCGACCTCGGCGTACACGCCTAAATCGCGTACTTTTCGCGCGATCAGGTGACAATACTGGCCCCCCGCGTCGAGGACAGTAATCTGCGGCTGCAAACTCTTTACTTTAGCGAACTCGATCCTGTTGCGTGAGCCGCTGCACCAGCAGCTTTTTGGCGCTCTCGACCAGCGCTTTCGCCTTGGGCATGGAGTCTTCGGCCTTCAGGATTTCCGGGTCCTGCTCGATTCTTACCCGATCCGCCTCGTCCACACCGAACGCGGTCACATACATTTCTCGCTTGAGCTGCTCTTTCACCCATTGGTGGTTCTCTCTGAACTCGCCTTCGGTGAACGGAACATTGTTCTTGAGCAGGTATTGGTGGAAGTCGTTGAGGACGTTCTCATCCGGCTCCCAGCCTTTGGGAAGCTTGGTATCCTGACGGCCGCTGAAGAACTGCGCCGAGAAACGGAAGGTCGCGTACTTGCGCAGGACCTCGGTCTGAAATTTATTCAGCTTGGGCACGGTGAACTTTTCGTCGGGCGTGATGCCGCCGCCGCCGTAGACCGTGCGGCCACTGTCGGTCATCTTCACGTCGGAAAGATTCTTCTGCTCCCGGTTGTTGGTGTTGTAGTAGTAATCCAGGAACGAGATGTTGGAATAGTCCCGCTGGATCAAGCGGCCGCTGGGCGTGTAATAGTGCGCCGTGGTAAGCGCCAGGCCGGTGTTCTCGCCCAGCGGGAACACGGTTTGCACCAAGCCCTTGCCGAAGGTGTTTTCGCCAAGAATCCAGGCACGATCATGGTCCTGCAACGCGCCGGACACGATCTCGGCCGCGGAAGCCGAAAGACGGTTCACCACCACCACGATGGAATAGTCCTTGCCTCCGTTATCGCCGCGCGAGGTGTAGTTCTTATTGGGCTGCGCACGGCCTCGATGGCTCACGACCAGCTCATTTTTCTTCAAGAAATGTCCCGCCACGTCAACGCCCTCGTTCAACAAGCCACCCGGGTTTTCACGAAGGTCGAGAACCAGCCCCTTGATATCCTTCTCGCCCAGCTTCTTCAGTTTGTCTTCCATCTCTTTGGTGGTATTCTCGTTGAACTGCTTGACCTGGATGTAGGCGATACCGGGCCGCAGCCAAAATGCTTCCGATACGCTGGAGTGAGGGATCTCGTCGCGAACGATGTTGAACGTCAACGGATGATCGATGCCCTCCCGGGCGACCATCACCTGCGCGTGCGTCCCGCGGGGACCCCGGAGCAAGTCCGCAACCTCGGTGACGTTCAGCTTCTCGGTCTTCTTGTCGTTGACTTCAACAATCGTGTCACCCGGCCGCAAGCCGGCTTTGATGGCCGGGGATCCGAGAAAGGGAGCCATCACGACGGTCTTGGCGCCGTGCTGGGCGACCATCATTCCAATGCCAAAGTAATGCCCGCGCTGATCTTCACGGAGGGCCGCATAATCCTTCGGGTCGAAAAAGTTTGAGTGCGGATCGAGCGTGCGCAGCATCCCCGGAATGGCGCCCTTATAAACCGCCTTGTCGGCCTTCACCGGGTCGGCAAAATTCTGTTCCACCAGGTTGTAGACCTGGGTGAACGATTTCATGCTCTGGTTGATCGGATCGTCCGCCGCGGAAATCAATAAAGGGAAAAGAAAATAGATGCGACAACGAGACAACATCCAACGACCTCCGCCTGCGTCCAGTATATCAGTGCTAAAGCCCCGCCCGTCAGGGCGGGGTTGCTCGAAGGAGTTTACCGCGCGCGCTCCTGCTGCGTAACGCGCTGCACCAGCAACTTCTTCGCACTGTCCAGGAGCGCCGACGCTTTCGGCATGGAGTCGACAGCCTTGATCACTTCCGGATCGATCTCGACTCTGATCCGCTCGGACTCGTCAAAGCCAAATGCCGCGATATACAACTCATGCTTGAGTTGTCCCTTCACCCATTCGTGGTTGACGGTGAACTCAGCCTCGGTGAACTCGACGCCGGCCTTGAGGAGGAATTGATGGAAGTCATTCACCACCGTCTCATCCGGCTCCCAGACCTTGGGAAGTTTGGTATCTTGCAGGACGCCGAAGAACTTCGCG
>JBGPHB010000495.1:0-4736 GCA_041484155.1 Bryobacteraceae bacterium | reverse complement strand
AGCGATGCAGTCCAGCTCCTGCGACGCGGCGTCATCACGGCAAAGGAGCAACTCTCCTTCGTGCCCGCGGCGACGATCGCTCTCGACTATCACGGACGCCGGTACCAGCGCGAAATCACGCGGGAGCTGTTTGATAAGCTGATCACGCCCATCGTCGATCGGACGCTGGGGCGGTGCCGGGCCTGCATCCAGGACGCGGGCGTCACGGTCGAGCAAATCGATGAGGTCGTGCTGGTGGGCGGGTCAACGAGGATCCCGCTGGTTCGGTCGGCCGTCGAAACTCTGTTCCGCGCACGGCCGCATACGGAGTTGAATCCGGACGAAGTGGTCGCACTGGGCGCCGCGGTCCAGGCGGGCATCTTGTCCGGCGATGTTCAGGACCAACTACTGCTCGACGTGACGCCGCTCTCGCTCGGGATCGAAACCATGGGCGGCATTGTCTCCAAGCTCATCCATCGCAACTCGACGATTCCGGCTTCCGCGACGGAGCAGTTCACCACCGCTGTCGACGGCCAGCGCAACGTTCTGATCCACGTGGTCCAAGGCGAGCGCGAGCTGGTGAAGGACTGCCGCAGTCTCGCCCGCTTCGACCTGAAGGACATCTCTCCTATGCCGGCCGGCCTGGCGCGCATCGAAGTCCGGTTCCTGATCGACGCCAACGGGATTCTAAATGTGACCGCACGCGATCTGCGCACCGGCAATGAGCAAAGCGTCGACGTGAAGCCATCCTACGGCCTCACCGACGAACAGGTGGAGGCAATGATTCTCGAGTCGTTCGACAAAGCCGAGCAGGATTTGCGGGAGCGCCAGGTGCGCGAGGCGCGCGTCGAGGCAGACGCCATCGTAACTGCCACCGAAAAAGCCCGGCGAAACGAGAGCTACTTCGCGCTCGACGAACATGAACGCATGCTGATCGACCTCGCGATAAACGAGCTACTGGTGGTCTATCACGGCGACGACTATCTGCTGATCCGCGCGAAAATCGACCAACTCAACGGCGCCACTCTCAAGCTGGCCGAGACCATCATGAACGCGGCCGTCAGTGGCGCGCTGAAAGGGACCAAAATCGATGCCTAAGCTCACCTGGACCAATCTGGACGACGTCGCTCTGGCGCTTTACGAGAAATTCCCGGACCTCGACCCCACCCACATCCGTTTCACCGATCTCCACAAGTGGATCACGGAGCTCGAAGGCTTCGACGACGATCCGCAGAAGTCGAACGAAGCGAAGCTGGAGGCGATCCAGATGGCGTGGTTGGAAGAGTATCAGGACAATCGGTAGCTACTCATAGTGCGTCCACATGCGGATGACTTTCACCGTCCGCCGCTCGCGCAAGACTTGATAGACCAGCCGGTGCTGAATGTTGATCCGCCGGGAATAGGCGCCGGCCAGATCCCCGCGCAGCTTCAACGGATTCTCACCGAGGATTTTCAGAAGATCCTCGGCTTTCGGTTGCAGCCCCGCCGAAGCGACCTTCTTGGCGTCCTTCACGGCCTGGCTGGTATAGACGACCCGCCACCCTACCAGTTGAGGCTTTTCGCGCACGCGTCCACTGGCGTTTTCAATCCCCGGCGAATCGACTCACGCATTCCCGGAATGGAGAGAAGATAGAGAGTCTCCTGGATGGACCGCCAGTCTTCTTCGGCGACCAGCACGCCATTCGAGCGCTTACCGGTAATAAAGATAGGCTCGTGGGACGCAGCCGCTTCGTCGAGCAGACCGTATAAGCCGGCGCGCGCCTCGCTGGCGTTCAAGATCCTCTTCGGCACACTCCAAACGTACGTCATTTCGTACGAGCAGGCAAGTGGGCAGGCTTTCAGCCTGCGCGGGGCTCTTTAGCCCCGCATCGTCGTGTAAGATAGCGTGATGCGGAAAGTGTTTCTCACCACGAAGGACCCGACTCTGACTGTCGCGCGTATCGTTTTGGCAATGATCTTTTTCGCGCATGGCTCTCAAAAGATGTTCGGCCTGTTCGGCGGGCGCGGCTTTTCCGGCACTCTGGAACTCTTTCAGCAAACCATGGGGATTCCGGCGCCGTTGACCGTGCTGGCGATGGTTGCCGAGGTCTTTGGCTCGATCGGCCTGCTCCTCGGACTCCTCAGCCGTGTCGCGGCACTGGGCGTGCTGGGAGTTATGGTCGTCGCGCCCTTCGCCAACGGCTTGTATCCGCGCTTCTTCATGAACTGGACCGGACGGCAGGCGGGAGAGGGGTTCGAATACCACTTGCTCGCGATCGCGCTGATTCTGGTTGTCCTGGTCAGGGGCGGCGGCGCGTTCTCGGTGGATCATGCGATTGGTTCCGGGAAGCCGTGAGGAAAAAACTAGGGACACTGCTGGTGTTGTAGACCGCGGAAGAGTTCGTGGACGCTTGCCCGCAATGTCCCCAGTTTTTTTGAAGGACAATGGAAGCTGATGCGCTTCCTTGTATTGTTTCTTGCGGCGAATCTGACGCCGGAAATGCAGGTGGTGTTGGACCACATTTCCGTGGCGTCTTTGCGTGGCCATCTCTCCTTTATCGCCTCCGACCTTCTGGAAGGGCGCGCGACTCCCTCGCCGGGACTGGACCTCGCTGCTGAATACATCGCCTCTCAGTTTCGCCGCGCCGGGCTGGAACCTGAAGGCGATGACGGCTATTTTCAGACCGCCACGCTGATGCTCCGTGAGCCCAACTGGGAGGGCTTCCACATGAGCGTGACGGCCGGCGGCAAAACGTTCCGCGTTGACCGGAGCGAAGTCTATCTGTTACCGGATTCGCCGCTCAACCTCGACAATGCGCCGATGCTGGTGGTCGAGAGCAATGCGCGGCCGACGCCGGATCAGGCTCGCGACACGATGGTGTTCCGGTCCGTCCGCGAGTTGCCGGCCGGTCCGCAGGTGCGGGACCCGGAGAACAACTTTCGCGACGTCTCGCGGAACCTGATCGCGAAGCCCGAACTCACAGAACTTCTGAAGACTGGTATCGAGGCGCGCGTGACGCTGCACATGGCCGCGTCTGTTGAACGGCCGGTGAAAGTGCGCAATGTCGCGGGACTCCTGCGAGGATCCGACCCGGTGCTCCGCGACACCTACGTCCTGCTCACCGCTCACTACGATCACGTCGGCACGCGCGCCTCCGGAGAGGATCGCATTTACAACGGCGCCAACGACGACGGCAGTGGGACCGTTTCTGTAGTCGAAATCGCGGGGGCGCTGGCCGCGCTCGATCCGCGTCCCAAGCGGAGCGTACTGTTCGTCACGTTTTTCGGGGAGGAACGGGGCTTGCTTGGTTCGCGATATTACGGCCGCCATCCGATTGTCCCTATCGCGAAGACCATCGCCGGTCTCAACCTGGAGCAGGTCGGCCGCACCGACGCATCGAACGGCGCGCAAATCGGCACTGCTTCCGTCACCGGCTTCGACTTTTCTGAATTGCCCGCCGTCGTTGCGGATGCCGGCCGCCTCGCCGGAGTCAAGGTCTATAAGGATGAACAAGGCAGCGACACCTTTTTCTCGCGCAGCGACAATCAACCGCTCGCCGACGCTGGCGTGCCGGCGCACACGCTGTGCGTCGCGTTTGACTTTCCGGACTATCACGGAGTCGGCGATCACTGGGAGAAGATCGACTACGCGAACATGGCCAAGATCGACGACACCGTGGCGCTCGCTCTGCTGCACCTGGCCTCTGACGCGCCGCCACCGAAGTGGAATGAGTCCAACCCGGCGGCAAAGCGCTACGTGGACGCGGCGGAAAAGCTCCACCGCTAAACTTGTAAACTGGAATTCTTGACCCCAACCAAAGATACACTCGATGCATGGACTCGCGAAGTTGTGCAGTGGCACTTCAACCCCGAGACCGGTGCTCCGTTCTGGCTGGAGCGCGCCAAGACGCTCGACTTCGATCCGCGCCGTGACATACACACCTACGACGACCTGGATCGGTTCGGCTTCTTTGAGGACGAGTGGCTGAGAGGCGGGCCGGTGACGCGCTGGGTTCCGAAGGCCTACGCGAACAAGCCCATCTTCACCTTCGAAACCGGCGGCAGCACGGGCGTGCCCAAGTCGCGCATCGCGCACGAGGACTTCCGCATCGACTACGAGCAGTTCTCGAAAACGCTACCGGACGAGTTCTTCCCGCGCGGTTCCGACTGGATCGAGGTCGGACCCACCGGCCCGCGCCGGCTCCGCCTGGGCGTCGAGCATCTGGCCCAGCACCGCGGCGGTATCTGCTTTTGCGTCGATCTGGACCCGCGATGGGTGATCCAACTTCTCAAGCGCGGCGAAGTACAGGAAGCCGAACGCTACAAGCAGCACGTAATCGAACAGGCGCTGACGCTTCTGCGGGCCCACGACATCAAGTGTATGTTCACCACGCCCAAGCTGCTGGAAGCGATCTGCGAGAAGATCAATCTCAAGAAGGCCGGCATCCGCGGGGTCTTCTGCGGCGGCACGGAAATGACGCCGCAGTTCCACCGCTACGCCAGGGAAGAGTTGCTTGACGGAGTTTACTTCGCCGCGACCTACGGGAACACGCTGATGGGGCTGGCGACGCACAAGCCGTTCGATCCCGCCGACAACTACGCCATTATCTATTACCCGCCCAGCCCTCGCGCGATGATCGAAGTGGTGGATCCGGACGAGCCGACGCGAATCGTCGGCTACGGCGAGACCGGACGGGTCCGGCTCACGACGCTCACCAAGGAATTCTTCATGCCGCGGTTTCTGGAGCGCGACGAGTGTGAGAGGGAGCGGCCGTGTT
>JBGPHB010000494.1:0-4739 GCA_041484155.1 Bryobacteraceae bacterium | reverse complement strand
CGGCCCCCAGGCCGGTTTTCTGGTCCCGAGGGGCTTAAAAACGCCGGCTTGGACGCCGGCCCGCCGCCATGACTGGCTGCCCCACGTCAGTGCCAGTAGTTTCTATCTAAACTCCGATACTGCACCGACTCGGCCAAGTGCTTGGAGGTTACGCCCTCACTGCCGTCAAGATCTGCGATCGTGCGGGCGACCTTCAAGATGCGGTCGTTGGCGCGCGCGGAGAGGCCCATGCGGCGCACCGCCATCTCCAGCGTGCGCTCGCCGGCCTCGTCGAGCGCGCACAACATACGCAAAAGCCGCGCGGGGATGTGGGCGTTGTAGAACCCTCGCGACCGCTGAACGGCGCGGGCGCGTTCGACACGGGCGCCAATTTCCGCTGAGGTCGCGCCCTCATCCTTGCCGCGCAGCTCCTGGTAGGGGACCGCTGGCACCTCGATGTGCAAGTCGATGCGATCGAGCAGCGGACCGCTGATCTTGCTCAAGTAGCGTTGGATGATGCCGCCAGTGCACCGGCACTCCCGCGTGGGATCGCCAAAAAACCCGCACGGGCACGGATTCATTCCGGAAATAAGCATGAAGTTCGCCGGGAAAGAAAGCGTCATCTGCGCCCGCGCCAGCGTCACGCTTCCCTCTTCGAGCGGCTGCCGCAATTGCTCGAGCACATTGCGCGGGAACTCCGGCAGCTCGTCCAGGAACAGGACGCCGTTGTGCGCCAGGCTCACTTCGCCCGGTCTGGGCATGCCGGAGCCGCCCCCAATGAGCCCCGCGTCGGATACCGAGTGATGCGGCGACCGGAACGGCCGCTCCGACATCAGCCCCAGGCCCTTGGGAAGCGTTCCCGCGACGCTGTGAACCTGCGTCGTCTCGAGCGCTTCCGCAAAGGTCAGCGGAGGCAGGATTCCCGCCAGCCGCTTCGCCAGCATGGTCTTGCCCGAACCCGGCGGACCCACCATCAGCACGTTGTGACCGCCCGCCGCGGCAACCTCGAGCGCGCGCTTCGCCGTCGTTTGACCCCGGACATCGCGGAAGTCGAGGACCGCGCCGGCCTCTTTCACCGCCGCATGACCGTTGCCCGTATACGGCACAAACTCACCGGGCGCGCTCAGAAATTGCACCACCTCCGCAAGGTGCCGCATGCCGAACACGCGCACACCCTCGGCCACCGCGGCCTCGGCGGCGTTGTCCGCCGGAACCAGCAGGTTCGGAATCTTTTGCCGGCGCGCGCAGGCGGCGATCGACAATACGCCGCGCACCGGCCGTATGGCCCCGTCGAGCGACAGTTCGCCCACGAACAAATGCTCATCGGCCGGTCCAAGCCTGCCCATCGCGCCCAGAATGCCCAATGCCATCGGCAGGTCGAATCCCGCACCTTCCTTGCGCACGTTGGCGGGCGCCAGGTTGATGGTCACGCTCTTGTTCGGATAGTGGAATCCCGAATTGATCAGGGCACTCTTGATCCGCTCCCGGCTCTCGCGCACCGCCGTGTCCGGCATCCCGACCGTAACGAAATCCCGATTTCCGCCGGGATACATGTCGACCTCGACATCGATCAGGTGAGCATCGATCCCATAGACCGCGGCCGAGCGCGTCCGAAACAGGGCCATCAAACACTAGTGGCCGGAGCCACGAATTCTTCGCTACTCAAAACTCAGATAAACGTGAGTTTCGGAACCGTGAAGTTCGGCAGGTTCGGAAACACTGTGGGAAGATCCACGTCGGCCACGCCAAACCACGACGCCATCGTCGCAGCGTATTGATCGAGCGACGTGGATGGCAGCCACACCCCGCGGTTGCTCACGTCGTCCGGCCCCTGGAGCCCCAGATTGGGGAACGTCCCATAGGCTTCACCACCCTTGACCGGCGCGCCAATCACGAAGTGATGGCTGCCCCACGCATGATCGGAGCCGTTGGTCCCGCTGGGTTGTCCGGTGCGCCCGACCTCGGACTCGGTGAACGTGACCACGTTCGGCTCAACGCCCAATTCCGCCAAGGAAGTCTGGAACGCCCCGATCGCGCCGTCCAGTTGCTGCAACAGCGGATCCTGGTCCTGGACCAGATCGCTATGATTGTCGAAGCCGCCGATGCTGGCGAAGAAGATTTGGCGGTCCATGCCGAGCGCGCCCCGGACCTGGATGATCTTGGCCACTTGCCCGAGCTGCTGACCGAGCCCCGTGTTCGGAAATATCGTCGTCAAGGGCGTACCGCTGCTCAGCGCCTGATTGATTTCCTGAGCGGAGCGCATCGCATTGGTCAGGACTCCGCTGGTGGAGCCGATGAGCTGCACCCCGGTATCGAACGTCAGGATCTGTTGCAGTGCCGCGAAGCGCGCGTCCATGGCGGCCTGGCTCCCAAAGCTGTTTAGGCCGAAGTTCGAGCCGGGGGAGATGCTGATCGCATGTGTGACCGCACCGGCGAGCAGTGCCGAACCCCCGGCTACGGAAACACCGGGCGGAAACTGCGTATTGGGAGCCAGGATATCGTTGACCCGCCCTCCCCAGCCGGTGCCTCCGCTCACCGTTGGGTTGGACGTCTGCCACTGCGATTGCTGATCGGAGTGGGAATACAGATTCCGCGGCAGCGGAACTTGACCGTTCTGATACTGCGCCTTCGTCGTCGGCCGCACCAGCGTTCCGACGTTGAAGATCATGGCGGCCTTTTTCTGGTTGTAAAGCTGCTGGAGATTCACCAGCCGTGCATGCAAGCCATACGGCGTTTGACCGCCGTTTGCGGCCACCGGCAGCAGTGTGTTCTGCTGCAGTGCCAGGACGGATCGCAAAGCGGTATAGCTGGCGTAGCCGCCGGTACTCATCGGGACCACGACGTTATTGGCGTCGTTGCCTCCGAACATGAAGATGCAAACCAGAGCCTTGTAGTTGGATGTGCTCTGCGCGTTTGCAGTCATGAGGCCGAAGCGCGTCAGGTTCATCGCCGCGCCAGTGGCGCCGAGCGTGCAACAACGTTTTAGGAATTCGCGACGGGATGCCATATGTTTCTCCTTTTTAGTGCTCGACTTGGTATTGCATGGACACCGCGGCAAGATAAAGCGCGGTGCGAACCCGCTCTTGCGCGCCCGTTGTCGATCCAACCGCGGTGATGATCGCTTGCCTCATCTGGCTGGACATCGTGCCACCCATGACCAGCGAGTCCACGGTGTCGAGAAGCGCGTTGGGATCGGCCGCCACGCTGGTGAACGGCGTGTAGTCGATGGTCACGTCGCTGCCAAAGCCTCCGCTGATCAGCGATGCCACAAAGTTGGTGCGAATCATCGCGGTCGCGGTGGTCCAGATTTGCATTTCCGGCGCAAACAAGCTTCCCGCCCGGAAGTTCGGCGAGAAGTAATTGAAGATGCTCGGCGCAAACCAGATTTTCTGCGCCATTGACTCCGAGAAGTCGGACAGGAAAGGATGATCGACCACGGCCGCACCCAAGGCGCGCGACAGCGTCAATTCAAACAGCGCCGGCTCCGAGAACTTCCCCGATGCCGGAGTGCCATTGGCCGCCTCCGGATGCAGCAGGATGGCTTTCACGACCGCCTTCAGATCGCCGCGAACGCCCTGCCCGTTGTTGTTGAACACGGCCACCACGTCGCCGATATAGGTGGCGCTGGGATTGGAAGTCACCAGCCGCTGGATCAGCTCGCGACACAGGAACGGTCCCACGTTGTGATGGTTGAAAACCAGGGCCAGCGCCTGATCGAAGTCCTGCTGCGCCGTCTGCCCGGGCGGGAAAACCTGGCCGAGCACCGTCTTTTGCCCGAGATCGTGAAACTTGTCGACCGGTTTCATCGGCCCGGCGTAGAAGGGCTGGTTGAGCCCGGTCGGATTGGTAGTCTTGGTGTCCCCATAGGTCCATCCGGTCAGCACCCGCGCCATGTCGGCGACCGTCGACTGGTCATAGGTCGGAATGGGCTGCCCGGTTGTGCCCATCTTGGGCGAACCGTTATCGTTGAGCTCCTGCAGGCCGATCGCGAGCAGTTGCAGCCACTCGCGCGCGTAGTTTTCGTTGGGCAGAGTGCCTTTGATGGCATCGGCTTTCTTATTGTTGACCATGTCGAGAAACTCGCCCATGGCGGGGCTCAGCGAAACGTCGTGCATGATGTTCTGGACATTGTCGAATGCCCGGTCGTGGAGCATCCGGATGTAGGGGACCATAGCGTGTGTGTTGTCCACTTTGACACCCGACACCACGAAGATTTGGCTGAGCGCCCAGGCCACGCGCTGGCGAAGCTGGTCATTGCCCTGGATCGCGTTTTGGAAGAACTGCTCTGAAACCAGTTCCATGTTCGGCATGTCGATGAGGGCGTCCGGGTAAACCGAAGGCGTGGCCGCGAACTGTTCGTCGAGGAAGGCGGACTTGCCTACCTGCACCACGTGATCCACCAGCGCTTTGTTCGGCCCCCAGGTGGTTTGGCGCAAGAACCGGAAGGCGTCCTTCTGGGCGGCACTCAGTGTGAGTCCCGGAGCCGTCGGCATCGCGCTGGCTTCGCTTGACTTGGCGCTTGTGCCAGTAGCGCCAACCGCGGCCACTTTGTAGAAATAGACGGTCCCGTTGGTCAGACCGGTATTCATAAAGGTCACACCGGTCAGGCCGGTGGTAATGGCGGTTCCGGCCTCGCCGTTGGCCGTGGTACCTCGAAAAACGCTATAACTGGCCGCGCCGGTGACGCTGTTCCAGGAGAGCATCACTTGCTTGTCACCAGGCGTCGCCGTAAGACCCGTCGGCGCGGGCATCGGAGGAGG
>JBGPHB010000493.1:0-4745 GCA_041484155.1 Bryobacteraceae bacterium | reverse complement strand
CATGAATTCATTCTCCCACCTTAGAGAATGGAAGCAAGGTGTTCCATGAACCGCTGGGTTGTTTCATATATCTCTACCGCTTCCTCCGGTGAATAGCTTTCCTTTGGATGCATCACCGGGTTGCGCCATGCAAGCTTCACGTTGAAAAGATTCGCTGAAGCAGCAGCCAGGGAAGCCTTCTTCTTTTTGGCAGATGAAGGTGAGTCCGGCATATTTTTGATTGCCTTGTTGATCTCGTCTAGAATATTCTGCCAGTTCTTTTCTCCAACGAGCTTCACTCCAATACGCTTCCCTAATTTTTGAACGGCTCGCTCCATAACGCGCATGAGGTGGAAGACGGCAGCCGTAGACATGCCGACAGCAATGCAATCTCCGGCATTCTCGATATCCGTTATCGCCTTGGCAAACTTTTGAGATACTTTCAACCCGAAGGGCTCTTTGCGGTTATAGAATCGTGCTTCAAGCGGGGGAACAAACAAAAATACTCGGCTCTTCAACTCATCATGCATCCTCAGCCTAAGTTCATTGATGGGTTCATGGGCCTCCCCGTAGGTCGTAGACGATTTCACGATACCTCGCACTCGCGAGAATTGCCTGAGGGTAACGGGTAGTTCAAGCTTCTCGCAGACCGGCTGAAGCGCATCAAGAGCCTCCAGGAGAGTTAGCTTTTGGTCGTTGTCGATTGGGCGGGAGAGTGGTTCGTTACCGGAGATTCCATAGGCATTCGCCAAATAGCCATATGTATAAGCTACTTCGTGACCTTCTAACTTTAGGACCATATCGAGCAGGCTTATGAATTCGCGACCGACCACATTGCCTTTCCGGGGCGGTTAGGGTACACTTCCCCTAGCCCCACCGAAAAGGCTTCAGCGGTATCTCACCACCACTGAAGCGCAAGGTAGGCGACGGCCTTGGTCTAGCGCTCAGACCAATAGTGCCAAATGCGGGAGGCGAGCGCAATGGGGTGCGGATTTTTAGTTTTCTATGTCTGGGCGGTTGCCCTGTCCGTGCCAACTGGCGATGCCATTCCTGCTGATCTTGAGGGAAACAATCGGCGGCCCCACGAGCGGGTTTTCCATCCGGCTCATACTATCGATTTGTGCCTGAATCGGGAGTTTGAGACTCTCTTCAATTGGCAGCGTCGTTGGATGGGCGTCGAGATAGGCTTTGGCAACATCGTACGATCCCATCAGTACAGTGTTGGCATCGCCCCCAATCACGTCCTGCACGTCTCGGATGGTCCCATCCGGCTTCAGGGACCAAACGGACTGGATGAGCGCGAGTCTTCCGTTTTCAGCAGTGGCGAAGACGCCTTGGATAATATCGACTCCAATCATTGTGCTATAGCTTACTGGAAAGTCTCTCTGAAAAGACCTCACGAGGTTTTCGAGTATGGGACGGAAGAAAGTATGGAACGAAGCCACGCGCTCTGCCGGATTCCCAGTAGCTTTATCCATCCCCGAAATGACGGTGGCTCTCAGATCGAATGCGGTGGCGGATTCCGATGCAATGGCAGCAGCAGCAAAAAAGTACTTACCGGCCTGCACGATTTTACAAACTTTGCGCGGCGCATCTTTCACCGGCGTTCCAATGTAAGTCATATTACTGTCAAAGGTGATGTAGATGGCATCTGGTGTAATGACGGCAATCCCAGTTGTGGCCCATGCCGTACAGCAGTAGAACACCAAAACGGCGCACCAAAATATTTGAGAGAAAATCGACGAATCGGGAAATCGACGCGCCTCTTTATTGATTGGGATACTGGCGAAACGTCTGCCGTATCGTCGGACTCCGACATCGACGTAAGTGCTGACGGAAAGCAGTGGTTCCATCTTTTTGGTTCCGAGTGCCTGAAGAATCTACCAAGGCTCATCATCAGCCTTCCGATTCCGGCACCTAAGTCCCCAGCCTAGCACTTCCGGTCGGTCAAGTAAATAGTTACCCAAAAGAGCGTTGTCCGAGGATTCTTCAGGCGCTGAATGAACTGCCGCAGCCGCAAGTGGACTTGGTGTTCGGGTTGTTGAACTTGAACCCCGATCCCTCCAAGGACTCCACAAAGTCGACCTCCGCGCCGTCCAAATACAGGAGGCTGGCCTGGTCGACAAAAACCTTCAGGCCATCGAAGCTATAGGTCTTGTCCAGAAGCCCGGGGCTGTTCTCAAAAGCCATGGAATAGCTGAAACCCGAGCAACCGCCCCCGACTACCGAGATCCGGAGCCCTACCGGCTTCGGCTCCTGGGTGCCCAGAATCTCCTTGACCTTGCCGACCGCAGTTTCTGTCAATTGGACCATTGCGTTTTACCCTCGCTCTTATTGTACAACGGGAAGGGGTGAATCTGGTATGGTGAGAGCAACCCTGGGGGCGCCTAAATCTGCGTGAAACCCCTGCTTGCCGGGCTGCGTCGAGAGAAGTAGCTTTATGAGCAGCTTGATTGGAGCGCTCCCGTTTCCGGCAATCGGGGATCGAACCCGGGCCAGGACCCGAGTGGACCATAAGAACAGCGAAGAGGCGGCTCTTGTCCGGCGCGTCCAGGCCCGTGACGATCTGGCGTTCCGCGAAATCGTCGAACGCTATCAGGCCAAGGTTTTTTCCATCATCTACGGCATCCTCCGGAACCACAACGACGCCGAGGACATCGCGCAACAAGTATTTTCAAAGGTCTATTTCTCGATCCGCAATTTCGACTTCCGCAGCTCGCTGCTGACGTGGATCTACAAAATCACGGTCAACGAGTGCTATGATTACCTGCGCAAGAAGCGGGTCCGGAAACTCGTATACGAAAGCGACTTCTCCGAGGAAGACGCTCAGCGGATGGAAGCGTCCGACCCGGCCATCGACCCATCGACACCGGTAGACAAGCGGCTGGCGCAGCGGGATCTGGTGACCAAGCTCCTGGCGAAGGTTTCCGCGGAGGACCGCAGCCTGATCCTTCTCAAGGAAGTGGAGGGCCACTCGGTGGAAGAGCTGGCGGCGATGACGGGCTTGAACGAGAATACAATTAAGGTAAAATTGTTCCGAACACGACAAAAGCTGCTCAAGGCCGCCCAGCGGCTGGGCAAGGTTCGGATCATCAGTAAATGAACAGCGGGCAGTAAGACCCGCGAAGAAGACAGTCAGTGACCGAGGGAAGAATACCATGCATGGCATGATTCGGGATCGTCTCGAAGAGGTTCTGGCGCGACCCAAGCCGGGACTCGCCGGGGATCTCGCGCATCTCGACGAATGTGCGAAGTGTCGCGAGGAAGTGGCCGCGATGCGAGAGCAGGCGGAAATGTTGCAGAGCTTGCGGTCTGAAGAGGTCGAGCCACGGCCAGGGTTTTACGCGCGTGTGATGGAGCATATCGAGGCGCACGGAGCGGTCTCCATATGGAATCTTTTCTTTGAATCGCCCTTCGGCCGGCGAATCGCCGTGGCGTCCATGGCGTTAGCGGTACTCCTCGGAGTGTACTTGGTGACTTCCGAGCAGTTGGCGGAGCAGTTCAACGATGGGGGCGCGCCGGTTCAGGCGATCGCCGGTGAAGATCAGCCGGGATTCGTGCCGGGAGCACCCGACCGGGATTCGGTACTGGTGAATCTGGTCACCTATCGGGAGCAGTAGGATGATGGCAGCGGCCGAACGGGCGCCTTGGCAAAATCCTCGGATCCTGTCCACGCTGCTGCTGGTTTTTCTGGCCGGCGGCACGGCGGGCGCGCTTTCGATGCGCCTCGGTCTCCACGACAAGTTGCATCACACCGCTTCGGCCGCTTCGCGCGAACCAAGCCGCGAAGCGGTCCTGCAGAAGTTCAGAACGGAACTGGGCCTGTCTGGTGCGCAGACCGAAGGGATCGCTCTTGTGCTGGACGACTACGGCCAGTATTATCAGAGCCTGCAGGACCAGCTCGACGATCTTCGTGCGACCGGAAAAACCCGCATCCTCCAAATCCTCAACCCCGACCAGCGCGCCAAATTCCAAAAGATGATGACGGACCTGGCGCCGCAGCTCACCGGCAAATAGAGATTGGGCGATTCCCGACTCATCACAGGCCCTCCCGCCTCGGGAAAATCGCGGGCGGCGCTGGAGCGGTTTCTTTCGATTCCCGATTCTTCGCTGGTGACGCCCACCGCCACGATGGCGGAACACGTCCGGAATGAGCTGGCGCGTTCGGGGGCCGCTGTTCGTCCCGGCCGCGTGACCACGCTGGCGCAATTCCTCGACGGGAGGACACCTCTCGCGCCTGTGCCGGAGCCGGTGCTCCACTTATTGATCCAGCAAGCGCTGGCAAGACTGGGCTCGTTTACTGCGGTCGCCGGATTTCGCGGATTCCACCGCGCCCTGGCCGCGCTGATCGAGGAAGCGCCGTCAGCGGCTCTCAGCGGCCCATTCGGAGAGGATCTGGCCCGCCTGTTCCGCGAGGTAGAAGACGGTCTCGCCAGGCGCGGAATGGCCCTGCGGAGCACCCGCTTGGTCAACGCAGGCCCATGGCCTGCCCACGTCGTCTTTGATGGATTTTTCTCCTTTTCCCCTCCCGAGCTGGATCTCATCGCCTCCCTTTCCACAGTAACCCTGACCCTGCCCGATTGGCCCGGCGCCTCGACGGCCCGCCAGCGGCTGCTCTTCGCCGGATTCACGGAGCAAAGGCACACCCACGTGTATCGCACGCCGCGCCAGATCGCATTCTCCGCGCCGACCCTGGAACGCGAGACCGAAGAAATCGCCCGGCGCATTCTGGAACAAGCCGCCCGCGGCCGGGCATTCCGCGAGAT
>JBGPHB010000492.1:0-4753 GCA_041484155.1 Bryobacteraceae bacterium | reverse complement strand
CGGCCGGTCGACCTCGACAGGGCCGGTTGATTGGCCGCTCGGGGCGTTGCGAAGGTCGGCGGTGATGCAGCGGTACTCTCCCTTGAACTCGTCGATCGCGGGAAAGGGGTTGCCGCCTTTCAAGCCGGCGATGGTCGAGTTCAACCCTCCACCCGGAATCAGGAACAGCGGGAAGCCGGAACCGGCCTCCTCATAGTAGATGCGAACCGGGCCTCGTTCATAGAACTTGCCAGTCCCTGTGTTGCCCGACTGCTGAGCAAACACGCGCGGCACGGCGGCCGTGGCTGCTGCCGCGGCGCCCGCTCTCAGTATCGTGCGTCTGGTCGAACCCATAATCGTCGCCCTCCTTTCTAATTGATCCTAATCGATCGTTGGGCGGCGGGTCTTACCGGGCGTAGACGCGTAACTCCTTGCCGTCGGCCAGTACGACACGCTCAAGCCTCACGATCCTCTCGCCTTTCGAATACATATCCGATGCCCGTGATCACATCACCGGGTTTCACCGTCGTCTTGGGCCAGCGGTTCGCCTCCATCCGGATGATGGCGGCGCCGCCGATCTGCCATTTCTCCGTCCGGCCGTCACTGGCCTGAACCTCGATTAATCATCGGGTGCGGATTGCCCCAGATGAACTCGATGACCTTACCCTTCACCGTCACCAGGCGGTCATGGTTCACCGGCCATGAGTGATGCGCCGATAGCGGGATTACAGCAGAGACGAGCACAAGGACGGCAATTGCCGGAACGCATAAGGCCTTCATCGTTGCTCCCTCCTGCGAGCTATTCTAGAACAAATCGCAAAGTGAGACGGCAGTTCGACAAGTTGGCGACTTTCCGGAGTGCGATAACTTCCGGACGGTCGACAACATATCCTGCCAATCCTCTAAAGGCGAAACTGTAAGCAGTTGCAGCGCGTATGTCAACGAGTTCCGGCGCTCTGGTCTTGGCGGGAATCGGCCCAGCTCGCGACAGCCTGCGCGAATCTTCTGCGCTCGTCGGCGGATGGGTACCGCTCGAGATTTGCCGCCGGCCCGGTATTCATGCGGTTGAAGTTGGCCATTTTCTTGGCGGCGGTGAGTAAAGCGGCTGGATTCTGCCCCACCTGCCGCAACGTCAGGATCGCCACACCGTCACAGTACAGCTCCAACTCCTTCAAGCGCAGGTTGTCGTGACGCTTGGTAGCCTCGAGATATTCCGCCCAGACGTACTCGTGCCCGGTCTCATGCGCCACCGTGGCTTGCAACTCCTCAGCGGTCAGCAGACTCAAGGCGGCATCGGAAATCAGTAGGGCTGTCCGGGCATGCAGGCCGACAAACGCGAAGGTCTTGGGTTCCGTCTCGAAGACGCGAACTTCGTAAACGGACTCGCGCTGCTGTACCCGAAGGACAGGCGTCAGCGAGTCCAGCTTACGCCTCAGGGGCTCCGCCAACTTTCGGACTAGACCTTCCGTAGGCAAGGCAGCCAGGATGGAGGCCCTAAGGTCCCGAGCCACGGGCTCCGGCCGCGACTTCTCCAGATCGAATCCGGCGGTGTTAGAATCGTTGCCTAGAAAGAGTTTTAGGGCAGAGTCTACGAGTTTCTCGGCTTGCGCCCGAGGGCTGAGAAGTAGGAGGGCGAGAGCCGCGGCGGCGAACCTGGCGAACTTTCCTGGGTGATGTGGGTTTTGTTGGGTCATGGGCCGACGATATGCGCCGGCCTTTTAGCAAATCCCTGGGAAACGTGGGGGAAACTCCGATGAAGTCCGCGAGTGGCGGTGGAGGGAAGTTCAAGGAAATTCTGGGGACCCTATGCCCAATCGGACGAATGAGTTATACGAATTCGGATCGTTTCGGCTGGACCTTGGCAAGCGGCTGTTATCCCGCTTGGGCGAGAGCGTGCCGCTGGCCCCCAAGACGTTTGACCTTCTGATTTTGCTGGTCGAGGGCGAGGGCCGTGTACTTACCAAGAGAGAATTGATGAATTCACTCTGGCCGAACACCTTCGTCGAAGAGGCCAGCCTGTCGTATCAAATCGCAGCGGTGCGCAGGGCTTTCGGAAAGGAAGGAGACGAGTGGATTGAAACGGTTCCCAAGCATGGGTACCGGTTCGCCGCGACAATTACCAAGATCCAAAGCCATGCCACGCTTCCCGATGAATCAGGCCAATGGAGCAAGGAGATTGTCATCGCTCCGCCCCAGCCTCTCAACCCCCAACCTCGGCGGCCCGCACCGTGGCTGATCGCTGCCGTCCCGACGCTCCTCGCTCTTGTGTTTGCCGTGTTGTATTTCCTAGAAATTCGACAAGCAGCACCCAACGAGCATTCGGTCCGTTTTCTGGTTTATCCCCCGCAAAAAGTCGTGCTATCGGGCGGCACCTTGCCTACGATCTCTCCGGACGGCGATAGGCTGGCCTTCAGCGGTTCTGAGCCAGACGGCCAGACACGGCTCTGGGTCCGCCCACTGTCTTCCCTCACGGCGGAACCTGTCCCGGGTAGCGAAGGTGCGGTTTCCGTGTTCTGGTCTCACGACAGCCGCTCGCTTGGGTTCTTCGCAGGTGACAAGCTCAAGAGAAGTGACCTAAACGGCGGCCCTCCGCAAATTCTGTGTGATGCGTCCAGCTCCCTCAGGCCTGTTGGCACCTGGAGCCGCGACGGCGTGATCCTGTTCAACAGCTTCGTCCTCCCGGGTTTGTCTCGCGTGCCGGCGACCGGAGGTGCGGCGACGCCCGTGACAGCCCTTGACGCCGGGCGCCAGGAAACCTTCCACGCTTGGCCCCAATTCCTCCCGGATGGCCGCCATTTCATCTACCTGGTGCAGAGCGAGAGACCGGAGAATGCGGGGATCTACGCCGGTTCCTTGGATTCCAAAGAAAGCAAGCGACTAATAAACACCAGCTCCAACCCATCCTATGCCGGATCGCGTACTGGGATAGGTCATCTGCTTTTCATGCAGGGAGCCACTTTGATGGCCCAGGCGTTCGATGCCAGGAGGCTGGAATTGCGGGGCGAACGCTTTCCGGTGGCCGAGCCGGTATTGCTGCCGTCGGCTCCCGCTCAGGGATTCGCGGCGTTTTCGGTTTCACAGAACGGAGTGCTGGCCTACCGAACCCTTGGCCTAGCGAGCACGGAACTGATCTGGTTTGATCGGCAGGGGAGGCGGCTGGGGACGGCCGGCGAGCCCGGCAATTATTCTGTTCCCGCTCTTTCTCCAGACGAGAAGACGCTCGCTGTAACCCGCATCGAGCCACAAGTAGGGACTCGCGACATATGGCTATTCGATCTGGCGCGTGGAACGCCTTCCCGGTTCACCTTCGATCCGTCCGAAGAGACCAATCCCACGTGGTCCCCCGACGGCGCTCGGATCGCCTTCAGCTCCTATCAAAAGGGCCATGCGGAAATCTACCAGAAGGCAGCGACGGGTGCGGGCAGCGCCGAACCCCTGAAGGAATCCAGCGAGCCTAAAGGTGTTGAAAGTTGGACCCCGGATGGGCGGTTCATCCTCTACGACTCCGGTGACAAGCTATGGGCGCTGCCCTTGACTGGCGACCGGAAGCCTTTCGTTCTGTTCGTGCTCAGCGGAGAGGACAGATCTCAAGTTTCCCCCAATATGAAATGGATGGCGTACCAGTCGGCCGAGTCGGGTCGAACTGAGGTCTACGTCCAGAGCTTTCCTCCTTCGGGCGGTAAATGGCAGGTCTCGACGGCAGGCGGCGAGGAGCCCTATTGGCGTCGCGACGGCAAGGAGCTCTTCTATGTCGAGGGTAAACGCCTGATGGCTGTGCAGGTCAACTCAGATGGACAGATTTTCCGTCCAGGGGTCCCTAAACCTCTCTTTGAGGTGCTCCTGGAGAACGAAGATCGGAGAAGCCGTTACCAGGTCGCCGCCAACGGCCAGCGCTTTTTGGTCAACGTGCCGCTGGAATCGACGCTATCCGCACCGATCACCGTGGTGACGAATTGGACAGCAGGACTGAAGCGATGATTGGAACGGCCTGCTCATACGATGGCTAGACCAGTTTCGGAGTTTCTGTAGCCCGCTCCCTAACGGTCGCGGTTCGGTAAGTGGCTGATATCCCACAGTGCCGACACCGAACCGCGCGCGTTAGCAAGCGGGCACGTGGTCTACGCAAAACCAGAAAATGCTCTAAGGCTCGGATGGAGATCGCCCACGTCGGAATCCACTTGGTTGAGTCGTCAGCATTCCAATAGAAGTGACGCGTGCTGCCATCCACCGGTAGCGAATAAGCCCCGTATCACCGCGTAACCGTATAACCAAACCGCCGAGATGCTTGGTGCACCTCTGGAATAAACTGACCCTTTGCCAACGCCCGCAACGAATTGGCAAGACCACTCTCCAGTAACCCAGCGCACAAATGGCGTCCGACGCTGCTTGCTGGGCGCTAGGGAGTAGCGGGCTCTTCACCCCAGAAAGCTCCGCCGCCGAGCAAAACGGACGCCTCTGTACTCTAATGCCGAATCTGGGACGCGCAGTGAGTGGCTGCCACCGCGGCGCCCGCTCTCAATATCGTGCGTCTTGTCGAACCCATAATCGGAGTCCTCTTGATCGTATGTTTTACTTTACCGCCGGAAGTTCGGGTTTGCCTTCCGGCGAGCGCTCATCGACGGCGATGGCGAAATATCCGCTCACAGCGTAGGTGTTCATGACCGCCACCATATCCATCGTGCCGCGCTTGTTCCAGAATTCGACGGCCTTCGCGAAGGTGGCGGAGTCGACCTTCTTGTCGTGGAACATCTGGCGGCCGAACCGGATGACGGTG
>JBGPHB010000491.1:0-4754 GCA_041484155.1 Bryobacteraceae bacterium | reverse complement strand
GACGGCCGTCGCTCCCCACACGCTGCGTGTTTCCGCCGCCACCAGCGCCACGCTCACCACCGCCCCGATGCCGATCAGCCAGACGGCCCACTTCCGGTCTGTCGAAAAGAAAACAATCGCCGCGATGATCAGCAGCGCCATCATCATTTCGCCGCTGAAAGTCATCCAGTGATCCATGAACCCGGTGATGCGATCGCCGATATAGGCACGATAGAAATCCTGGTGCGCGTCTTGCGCGTCCTCGTACTTGTCCACGAATTGATTCAGCCCCCAGGCCGCGGAAAGCCCGGCGGCGAGCGCCCAGCCCAGAGCCAGCCAGCGCACTTGGCGGACGTTGCGGAACGCCGTTGCCACCAGGAACAGCATCAAGTAAACGTAGAATTTCTTCAACTGCGGAAGGCTTTGGCGGAAGTGTCCCGAAGCCGCGGCGGACGCCAATGTCGCCAGCACAAATAGGGAAAAGGGCAGCCAGAAGGAAGGCACTCGCCACTGCTGCCGCGTGAGGAGCAAAGCCACCAGCGCCAGCGCCATCAAGATTTCAAACGCTGCGATCGAAACCACGGAACAGACCGCGGCCGCGCCCGTCAGATAGAGCGGCGCGTCCTCTCGACGAAATGCAATCATGCAGACGCACCATGATACTTTGTATTAGACTCATGCCGCCGGAAGCAGCGACCATCGACACTGAATTCACCCGCGGCCTGGGCCTTTACGATTCGTCGATGGTAGTCATTGGCTCGATGGTCGGCTCGGGCATCTTCATCGTCTCGGCGGACATGAGCAGGGTCATCGGCAGCCCCGGCTGGTTGCTGGCCGCCTGGCTGTTCGCGGGATTCCTCACGGTGACGGGCGCGCTTTCCTATGGCGAGCTGGCGTCCATGATGCCGCGCGCCGGCGGCCAATACGTCTACCTGCGCGAGGCGTTCTCACCGCTGTGGGGATTTCTATACGGCTGGACTTTGTTCCTGGTAATCCAGACCGGCACCATCGCCGCCGTGGCCGTCGGGTTCGCGCGCTTCCTGGGCGTGCTGTGGGCCCCCATCAGTGAGTCGAACTATATCATCCCGCCCGTGCATCTTTCCGCCGGATACGCGCTGTCGCTTTCCACCGCTCAGTTCGTCGGCGTCCTGTTGATCGCCCTGCTCACCTGGACCAACACTCGCGGCCTCCAATACGGAAAAATCATCCAGAATATTTTCACAACCACGAAACTGGGCTCGCTCTTCGGATTGATCCTCGCAGGCCTGCTGCTCGGGTGGAACGCGAATGCGCTACACGCCAACTTCGGCGCGGCTTTCTGGACGCCGCGCGACTTCGACCCGGTCTCCGCCGGTGTGACCGCCGCCACCGCGTTCGGCCTGTTCGCCGCGATCTGCGTGGCGCAGACCGGATCGTTATTCTCCGCTGACGCCTGGAACAACATCACGTTCACCGCGGGTGAGGTGAAGAATCCCAGCCGCAACGTTCCCCTGTCGCTCGCGCTGGGCACCGGCGTCGTGATCGGCTTGTATCTGTTGTCCAACCTCGCCTACCTTGTGACGCTGCCGTTATCTGAGATCCAGCACGCGCCCTCCGACCGCGTGGCCACCGCCACGCTTCAGGCCGTCTTCCCGGGCAAGGGCGCCGCGATCATGGCGCTGGCCATCATGATTTCCACGTTCGGCTGCAACAATGGCCTGATCCTGGCCGGCGCCCGCGCCTGTTACGCCATGGCGCGAGACGGCCTCTTCTTCAAGGGAGCCCACAGTTTGAACCGCGCCAAAGTCCCCGCGCGGGCGCTAGTCATGCAAGGACTGTGGGCCTCCGCGCTGGTTTTGCCGCGCACCTACGACGCCGAAAAGAAGTCGTACGGCAATCTCTACGGCAACCTGCTGGAATACGTAATCTCCGCCGCGTTGATTTTTTACATCCTCACGGTCGCCGGCGTCTTCCGCCTCCGCGCGACGCGCCCCAATGCCGCGCGTCCCTATCGCGCTTTCGGCTACCCGCTGATTCCCGCACTCTACATTCTGGGAGCCGCGGTCGTCCTGATCATGCTGTTCATCTATCGCCCTTCCAGCACCTGGCCCGGCTTAGCCATCGTGCTCGTCGGCGTCCCCGTGTATTGGCTCTTCAAACCCCATTGAAAATCGGGGACATTGCGGGCAAGCGTCCACTAGCTTCCCCTGTCAACGTGACCAGCAGTGTCCCCGATTTTTTCTACGAGCCACGTTCAGTTATATCGCGGAACCGCAGGATCCACCGTAAGACTCCACGCGTCGATCCCACCCGCCATACTCTGACACGCCTCAACCCCCTGCTCGCGTAACCAATTCACGACATGCAAACTCCGCACGCCATGATGACAGTAGACGATCAACGTAGCGCCATCGGCCCGCGCCTCCAACCCCTGCAACTCGGCCGGAACCGAGCGCATCGGGATCAAATCACTCCCCCCGATCCGCGCCTGCGCATACTCATGCGGCTCCCGCACATCGATAAGGTGAAGCTTTTCACCCCCATCAAGGCGGCGCTTCACCTCTTCCGGCGAGACCTCCATCGGAACGACCATTGAGTCTTATGATACCGAACCAAGATCCAGGCAAATCAGCGTTCATCCGCGTTAATCGGCGGCCAATTTGAATCTTGAGAGGTATTGGTTTAGGACGGCCCACAAACATCGGCCGCTGATGAACGCCGATAAACGCTGATTCTTCGATTCGACTAGAACTTCTTCAGTTCCTCAACCAGCGCGCCGAGCCCCTTCTTCCGATAGATCTGCGCCAGCCGCTGTTCCTCGGGCGACGGCGCAATCACGCCGCGTAGCTTCGCGTCCGCGAGCGCGGCACGGCTCGGGATCCAGTACGATCCATCCGCGAACTCTGCGTGTGAAACGAACCCCGTCATGCTCTGGATCACGGTGCGCTGGGAAAACCGCAGTGCCGCGTCTTGCACCACCTGGCTGCTGCGTCCGGGCGCGAGGTTGAGGTCGGCGGGCATGGATGCCGCCAGGAACTCCCGGCCTTGCTGGTCCTTCACGATCCAGCCGATCTCCAGGTACCGGATCGCCCGGTCGGAGCGGTTACGCACGTCGATCCGCGGCGCGCGCGCCTCGTTGCCCGCGACTCGCGCTAAACCGTCTTGGGACTCGATCGGGGCCTCGGGAAACTGCACAAACGCGAACCGTACTTCGCGCTCCGGCTCGGTGTTGGTGGTCCGGCCACGCACCATCTGAACGCCGGGCTGCTGGCGATCGTCCTGGCGGCCCAGGCTCGCGAGCATCTCCTGCTTCAACCCTTCCTGGCCAGCCTGCTCGAGAAGCTTCTTGAAATACTGCCGGTCCCGCCGCGCCTCCAGTTCCCACACCGTCATGGTTCGCTGCGAATGCAGCTTATCGGGACCGTAGAAACTCAAGTCGTCAAACAGAACCCCATCCAGCTTGACCTCCACCAGAGGTCCCGTGCCGGCTCCCAGAGGCCGCAGCAACGGCAAATCGATCCTCAACGGAAACGTGTCGCCCGGCGCGACATCCAGGCTCGGAACCGACACCGACCCTTTGCCGCCGGGCGTTACTTCCTGCGCCAGCACTGCCAGCGTCACGCCGCGAATCCGCCGCTGGCTGGAGTTGCGAAGCGATAGGCCCGCGTGCACGTCCAGCAAGAAAGCTCCGCCGCGCGCCGTCGCGCTCGACTCGCCCCAATCGGCCGAAACCAGCGTCACCGGCGAGTCCGGAGGCAGTTCGATCTTGCGGCTGAGCGTTTGCGCGCCCGCCGCCACAATTCCGGCCATGAACAAAAGTGCCAGTCTCATGTTATTGAACGTACACACTGGTGATCGTCATCTGGCCCGTGTCAGCGTCCACGTAGCGCGCGCTGGCCGAGCCTTGCACATTCACCGATACGGCCACGGGCCGCGCCGTGCCTTGCGAAACCCCGAGCGAGCTGCCGTTCTCGCGCAGTTCGATTCCGGACTCCGTGGCTTCCACCACCGGTCTCCGATCCTCCGTGAGCGCAGGGCGCATCCCGCCGCGTCCCAGCGAATGCGTCAGCACCGGGGGTGTATTCAACCACCACGCGCCAACGAGCACCACCGCAACTCCAGCCGCAACCGCCACTGGACGCCAGCCCACCGCGATGGACTTGCGCGGGCGCGGCGCGACGCACTCTCCCGCCGCCAGGCCCACGTGGATGTTCGCCGTCATTTCCGAGGCCAGCCGGTTCCAATCGACGCCCTCCGGCATCCAGGCCGCTGCTTCGCGAATCCGGGCCAGATCCGTGCGATGCCATTCGATCCGCCGCCGGCACCGGTCGCACCGGCCCACGTGCAGGCGCACCGCGGCCCTGCGCCACCAGGCGAGATCGCCCGAGACGTAGAGCGCCAGCACGGTTTCCGAAGTGTGCGTCCTCATGCCTTCCTTCTTTCCACGTACCTGCGGAACTTCACCCGCGCGTTGGCGATGTGCGACCGCACCGTCGCCTTCGAGCAGTTCAGCACCGCCGCTACTTCCTCGGCCGGCAGCCCCTCCACATCGCGCAGCAACAGCGCGGTCCTCTCGCGGTCGGTCAGCACGGCGAGGCCGGTCTCCAGATATTCGCGATGCTCGGCGCGCAGCACCAGTTGCTCCGGGCTCTCCGCCGGGGAACTTCTCACCGGCTCCGGCAGGTCGTCGATATCGGAAAAACTCACGCGGCCGGCGCGCCGGAGAAAATCGATGGCCGTATTGCTGGCGATGCGCGACAACCAGTGCGCGGCCTTCTCCAGGTCCTTCAGTTGAT
>JBGPHB010000490.1:0-4756 GCA_041484155.1 Bryobacteraceae bacterium | reverse complement strand
GCCTTCATGGGAAGAAAAAGACGGCCAGCGATCGAGGGGAACGCGACAAATCCGAAACGTTGATAGAACTTCACGGCACTGGTGTCAATCGCGTCTACGACGACTGCTGCCGAGGCGATCTCCGCTGCTTGCACCGCGGATCGGTACAGGGCGTCCATGAGAAGAAACTCGCCGAGGCCCTGCCCTTGGTAGCGCCAGTCAACAGCAAGGCGGCCGAGCAGCGTGGCCGGGATCAGGGGATAGCGGGGAAGCTTCTTCGCTACATCATCAGGCAGCTCGCCTATATCGATGCCATAGCTCGATAGAGTGTAATAGCCCAGGATCGAAACGCTGCCTCGTTTCAGCACCAATACGAAGGGTGTGGCACACTCTCGGCGGAGATCCTGTCCCGCTTGTTCTTTCAGGTAACGGTCGAGGGATGCGTTGCCACACGAGAAATCCATGCGGTCGTGGTCGTGACGAAAGGGTTCAATCACCCATTCTGTTGGATGCACCCGCTGTGGCATCTAGATGCCGGAGATTCTCTTGTAACGCTTAGCGGCTTGGCGGAGCCTCTTATTCGGTGAAACCGGCCTTAAAAGCGACTCCAAGAAGACCTGGCGGTCATGGCCGCTCAGTGTAAGCACCTCATGTTCTCGGACGGTGCGAGTCGCGACTTCCTGAACACTGCTCACGACGAATTCCGTCAGCGAGTGGCCCGTGAGATCCGCCGCATGCTGGAACAGGGCCTTTTGCTCCTCCGTAAGGCGGGCTTCAAGCCTGGCTGTTTTGCCAGCGATTTGTACCGTTTCGTTCATGTCCTCCTCCTACGATGTCTTATCTCCTGCTGGAAGTGTACGTCATCCCGCCGTACACGTCAAGGAGAGATGCGGATCAGAAATCAGATACAACGCCGAGCTTTGGCGGACGGGACAGAGTCTGGTACACAACGCAGTAGCGTTCCGTCAACTTAACGAGCGTCGCCAATTGTTCGGCGGTGGCGCCGGAGTCGAGATTGAAACGCAACCGAATCTCCGTGAAGCCCACAGGGGTATCTCTGGACACGGCTAAGGTGCCGCGGAAGTCCAGGTCTCCTTCGGCGCTTACCGTTCCGCCTCGGAGTGGAATCTCGAGCGAGGCGGCAACCGCCTTCAGAGTCACGCCGGCACAGGCTACCAGAGCCTCCAGCAGCATGTCGCCCGAGCACGCCGAGAAGCCGTCCCCGCCGGTGGCCGGGTGCAGGCCGGCTTCAACCAGCGCCTTTCCGGTTTCCACCTTGCACGTGACACTATCCTGGCCCAAGCTGCCGGTGGCCTTGAGCGTGATCAACGCCGCGGCGGGGTCGCTCTTATAGCGGTCTTTTAGAGGCGCCTGCAAAGCTCGAAGCTGGTTGGAATTCATAACTGAGTTTATCTCCATTATTCGAAAGGTTATAATCGAGTCACTTTGACTACTCGATCGCGCGCCGGGTTGTTGGCAGGCTGCATGGCGCTGGTCGTTTGCGCCGGCTTGCTGTGGGCGAAATCGTCGGTTCGCCACGTGAGGCTCTTGCCGCTTCGTGTCATGATCCAGCCGGACCGGCTCCGGGCCGATGGTTACGACTCGGCCGTGCTGTCCGTCGAAAGCGGGGACTCGAAGCCGGCGATTTCGCTTTTCGACAACGTTCGCGGTGCGGTGATTGAGGACCTGAACCGTGTTGACGGGAAATGGCAGGTACGCATCCGGGCGGGAGTGGTACCCGGTCGCGTTGGATTGCGGATCGAAGCGCCAGGTCATCTCGCCGCGACGGCTGAGTTAACCACGCTTCTCGACGACGCCGACAGCGCGGAAGACGGAACGCCTGATTTCCTGCGGCTCGAAGACGAGCGGGACCGGCTGGCATTTCGCCGCTGGTTCAACTATCTGGCGGAAGCGCAATACTTCCAGGCCCCCGCGGCGCGGCCCCCGGAGATCAACGATTGCGCGGCCCTGATCCGGTATGCGTATCGCGAAGCGTTGCACGCTCACGATGGCGCCTGGGCCAACTCCGCCCGGCTTCCAGTGATTCCCGCTCTCAACTCTGTGGAGAAGTATCAGTACCCGTTCACTCCCCTGGAGGCCGCGCTTTTTCGGACGCGGCCGGGACCGTTCCGGCCTGCCGATCTCTCCGATGGAGCCTTCCTCCAGTTCGCGGACGCGCAGACTCTATGGCGCTTCAATGCGCATTTTCTGAGCCGGGACCTTTCGCGGGCGTTGCCCGGCGATCTGCTGTTTTTCAGGCAGGAATCGAACCACGTCACGTTTCACAGCATGATTTATCTCGGAGAGAGTCCGTTGCGTCCTGATGGCCGACGCTACATCCTGTATCACACGGGACCGACGGGATACGATCCGGGAGAAATCCGTAGATTGACCGTGGAGGAGTTGGTACGGTTTCCCCAGGCCGAGTGGCGGCCGATCGCTACGAACATCAGTTTCCTGGGCGTCGCGCGGTGGAACATTCTTCGAAGGGGGCCCCATGAGTAAGCTGTTCCGGCTGTTTCTATTGCTGGCGGCGGCCGCGGCGATGCTCGGCCAGGGAGAGAGTGAGCCGTACTTCGCGCTCTCCAGCTTCCGCACGTTCAACTCCGGCGGCAAGCCGATCGTGTCGCTGAGCGCTTTCAACGTAGACGCACTCGAATTCCGCGCCTACCGGATCAACGATCCGGTGAAGTTCTTTCAGCAACTCGACGATCCGCACCAGTTCGGCGGACGCACGCCGCGGCCTCCCCGGGAGCGCTCGCTCTTGGAACGTCTCCGAGCCTGGAAGCGCTCGCTCAAGGCGGACATCCGCCGATCCCTGCGCGCGCAGTTCACTGAAGCTCCCAGCTCGCATTTCGAGAGTCTGTTCCCGCGCGAATCGCAGCCGGTTGCGACCAAAGAGACGCGTTTCGCCGAAGCGCCGCTGTTGAACCCCCAACAATTGACGCTTTCCTTCGTGCGGCGGGTTTCCGGGAACTCGCGCTGGGATCGCCAAGAAGTAGAGGTGCCGGTCCGGGAGAAGGGCGTGTACCTGGTGGAGGCGGTCCGCAAAGATCTGCGTGCCTACACGATATTGATGGTTTCCGATCTGGTGATGATCACCAAAACCGGCAACGGGCGGATCACCAATTTCGTCGTGGACCGCGGAACCGGGCAGCCGGTGCCTGACGTCGCCATCATGGCAGTCACGAAAGAAGGCGAAAAGGCGCACGCCCAAACGGATCGCGATGGCATGGCTGAAATGCGGGTAGCACTGCCGGCGGAAGGCGGTCTGACGATCGTGGCGCGCACCGACCGCGATGTAGCCGTCAATGCCGTTCGAGGTTACTACGCCGCCAACGCCGATCAGTGGACGGGCTACATCTACACCGACCGGCCAGTGTATCGTCCTGGTCACACAGTGCACTACAAAGCAGTGCTCCGCCTCCACGCAGTGGACGGCTACGAGATTCCGGCCGGCCGGAAAGTATCGGTGGAAATTCAGGATGCGGATCAAAAGCCCGTCTATCAGAAAACGCTCACGGCCAGCGCCAACGGGACGATCCACGACGATCTGACGCTGGGCGCGGGAGCGGCGCTGGGAAACTATTACATCCAAGTGAAAGCCGGCAACGACGGCTACATGAACGGAAACTTCGAGGTGGAGGAGTACAAGAAGCCGGAATACGAAGTCCGGGTGACGCCCGCGAAGACCCGAGTACTGCAAGGCGAAACGGTTCAGGCCGTGGTGGATGCGCGGTACTTCTTTGGTGAGCCGGTGAGTGGCGCCAAGGTGAAGTACTCCATCTATCGGGAACGCTATTGGTTTCCGCTGTGGTACGACGCGGAAGACGATGATGCGGTTCAACCAGGATCCGACGCCGATAGCGCCGGGGATCAACTGAGCGAGCAGCAAGCCGCGCTGGATGTCGACGGCAAGCTGACCATCACCGTGCCGACTTCCGTCTCCGATCGCAAGAACGATTTTCGGTATCGAGTGGAGGTAGGTGTCACCGATGCCGCGAACCGCGAGATCAGTGGGACGGGTTGGATCGTAGCGACCTACGGCAGTTTCGTGTTGAACGTGGCTCCGGACCGGTATCTCTACGCACCCGGAAGCCAGGGCACATTCACGATCGAAGCGCGCGATTACGACAACCATCCCATCCGCACTCGCGCGCACGTGGAATTGCTCAAGATGAACAACCGCGGCGAGTCGACCGCGAGAATCAGCGTGACGGACGCCGATCTGGATGCCGGCGGATCGGCGAAAGTAAGTCTGGGAATTCCGCAGCAAGGCGGCTCCTATATGGTGCGTTCGACCGCACGGACACCGGAAGGGCGCGACATACAGGCTTCCACGTATCTGTGGGTCTCCGGAGGCGCGTGGAGCCTGGATAGCAGCCGCGGCCAGTCCGTGCAAATGATCACGGACAAAAAGACATATCGTGCGGGCGACACCGCCAAATTGATGATCGTCGCCGGACAGCCCGGAACCGCTGTCCTGGTGACGGTGGAGGGGCGCGAGATCCGTCAGCAGAAGCTGATCCGTGCGCAGGATTCAACCATCGCGTTCGAAGTGCCGGTGACAGCTAAGGACGAGCCGGGCATTACCGTCAATGCGGCCTTTGTGCGCAATGGCGTCTTATACAACGGGTCGAAATACGTCCGTGTTCCACCGGTGGAACACGAGTTGAATGTGAAGGTCACCACTGACAAGGCGCAGTATCAGCCTGGCCAGCCGGCCGAGTACAGCATCGACGTAACCGGCGCCGACGGCAAGCCGGCGCCGCGCGCG
>JBGPHB010000489.1:0-4761 GCA_041484155.1 Bryobacteraceae bacterium | reverse complement strand
GTTCTTCCCCGCCCCGCACGCCAAATCCAGCGCCCGGCCGGGCTTTAGGTCTTGGGCGGTCCGCACTAGAAGTGGGGTCGCGTCTGCCGCGCTAAGATCCATGTCTCGCCTTCAAAACGGATCGAGTAACTCACACCCCGCGCTGATTGCCGAACAGATCGATGTGTAACCGAGGGCTGTACCGGAAGCCCTCACGCTTGCACAGATCCACCAGCCAGAGCGCCCGTTCGTGGAGCCTCCCGGCATCTGTGCCTTCCGCCATCAGCATTACGCGTTTGCGGTCGGCTCCGGTGTCCTTCAGCATCCTCTCGATTTCGTCCAGGTCCCCCGGCCCCGTAACCACGAATTTGAGCTGATACTCGTAGTCGCTCATTAGCTTCCTGAGCACCTCGGGCTGGTACCGCAGCCGATCGTGCCGCGCCGCCCACTGGCCCTTCGGTGTGGAATTGGCGAGCTTGGGGCTGATGCTCATCAGATCGCATTTCACCGGCTGGCAGACGGTGCCCGCCGTTTCGATCGTGATATGGAATCCGAGCCGTTGCGTCAGTTCGACAATGCCAGGAGCGATCATCGGCTCGCCACCGGTCACCACCACGTGAGAGGCCGGATGAACCCGCACCTCGGCCAAGATCGAATCGATCCCCATGTCCCGCCCCTCGGGATTCCAGGACGTATACGGCGTGTCGCACCACTCGCAGCGGAGATTGCATCCGCTGGTACGAACGAATACACTGGGCACGCCCGCGAGCATCCCCTCGCCCTGAATCGAGTAGAAGATCTCAGCGATCTTCAATGCCCGCCTCCTCGAATCCCTTGCGGCGCAGCACGCACGAATCGCATTCGCAGCACGGGCGACCCGCCGGATCGGGATCGTAGCAGCTATGCGTCATCGCGAAATCGACGCCCACGCCCGCGCCGAGCCGTACGATTCCCGCTTTGCTCAGCTTCGCCAGAGGCGTGTGGATGCGGAGCCGCGTTCGCCCTTCAACGCCGGCCTTGGTAGCCAGATTGGCCATGCGCTCGAAAGCTTCGATGAACTCCGGCCGGCAGTCCGGATACCCGGAGTAATCGATGGCGTTCACTCCGATGAAGATATCGGAGCACTCGAGCACCTCCGCCCAAGCCAGCGCGAACGCCAGAAAGATCGTGTTGCGCGCCGGGACGTAGGTGATCGGGATACCGGCCGAACGCTGTTTGGGGACTTCCAGACGATCGTCGGTCAACGCACTCCCGCCGAACGCCCGCAGATCGATTTGAACAACGCGATGCTCACGTGCCTTGAATAGCTTCGCGACTCGCGCCGCCGCTTCAAGCTCCACTCGATGCCGCTGTCCGTAATCGAACGAGAGAGCGAAGCAGTCGTAGCCGTCGCGGCGTGCGACGCCCAAACAGGTGGAGGAATCCAGTCCCCCGCTCAAGAGGCAAATCGCTCTCACAGACAACTTAACCCCCGCCCTGACGGGCGGGGCTTGCCGGCAGGTTACCAACACGCGACAAGCCCCGCCCGTCAGGGCGGGGTTCAGCAGGCCGGCCCGCCCCACAAAAACAGTCTTCACGTCAAATGATATCATCGTGGCGTTAAGCCGCCATGATTGCACATCGTCCCTTCGTCCCCGAAAACGTCAACCTGAAGGAATTCACGCTGCGCGCAGTTCTGTTGGGTCTGGTGATGACGATCTTTCTCGGCGCCGCCAACGCCTACCTGGGCCTGCACGCCGGCCAGACCATCGCGGCAACGTATCCGGCGGCGGTAATCGGCATGGCCGTGCTGCGCGCCTTCAAAGGTAGTACAGTCCTCGAGGAGAACATCGCGCGGACCGCAGGCTCCATCGGAGAGTCAGTCGCCGCGGGCGCCATCTTCACCATACCCGCGTTCGTGATGTCCGGCTCGTGGACTTCCTTCGATCCGGCGCACGCCTACTGGAAAGCCACTGCCCTGATGACCGTCGGCAGCGTGCTCGGCGTCCTGTTCGTATCACTAGTGCGGCGGGCCCTGGTTGAAGATCCCACGCTTCCCTTCCCCGAGTCGGTCGCCGCGGCCGAGATCCACAAAGCCGGCCAAGGCGGCGCTGACGCGGCGCGCTACCTGTTTTGGAGCCTGGGCCTGGGTACGTTAGTCCAGGCGCTCGCCGAGTTGCAACTCTTCGCACCCGACAAGAACTTCATCGTGCGCATCGGCGAAATCGGAAAGAGCATTGTGCGGCTCGGCCCGCTGAACAGCACCAACGTACTGCAGACCGGCGCCGTCTCGACCATCGCAGCGCCGACGGTGAGTCCCGCGCTCATCGGCGTCGGCTATGTGATTGGCCTGGAGCTGTCCGCGCTCAGCTTTTCAGGCAGCATCCTCGCCTGGGGCGTCCTGGTCCCTCTCATGATGTATTTCCTCGGACCGCGCCTCCAGGACTTTCTTCCGCCCGGCTCCGGTGACGGCGGATGGGCAAATCTGGCCGCCGCCATCTGGCGCTACGTAATCCGTCCGGTCGCTGTGGGAGGAATGATGGTGGGCGCCGCCTACACGCTCATTCGGATGGGTAAAAGTTTGACGTCCAGCCTGGGACGCGCGCTGAGCGAAGTTCGTCATGGTGCCCCGCCGCTCGAATCGATGGCGCGCACCGAGCGCTACATGGGATCGAAAACCGTGTTCTCGATGATCGGGGTCGTGTTTCTGTTGATGATCGTGCTGTACTTCTACATCTCCGGACAGGTGCTGGCTGCAGTAGTCGCGGCAGTCGTGATGCTGATCGTAGGCTTCTTTTTCGCCACCGTCTCTGGCAACCTGGTCGGTGTAATCGGCTCGTCCAATAATCCGGTCTCCGGTTTGACCCTTTCCACGCTCATCATCGCGGCGCTGCTGATGGTGTCGTTGGGTATTTCCGGACCCGGCGGTGTGGCCGTCGTGCTCGGGGTGGCGGCGGTCGTGTGCGTCTCCTCCGCGGTCGCGGGCGAGCTGCTCCAGGACTTCAAAGCCGGATACATTCTCGGCGGCACTCCGCGCACCATTCAGATCGTCGAGCTGATCGCCGTGGTAGTGGCGAGCGCGGTCATGTATTACCCGCTGTATGTGCTTCAGATCGGCAACATCAAGAGTGGTGGCACCGGTTTCGGCGACCCGAAGTTGGCCGCCCCGCAGGCTGGATTGATGGCCGCTCTCGCGCAAGGCATCGTCGGCGGCGAAATGGCGTGGCCCCTGGTGGTCACCGGCGCCGTGTTCGGAATCGCGATGATCATGTTTCGCGTTCGCAGCCCCATGCTGGTTTCGGTCGGAATGTACCTGCCCTTCCCGACGACGTGCGCCATCTTCGTCGGCGGCGTGCTTCGCTGGATCACCGATTCACGCAGCCTCGCCGCCGGTCACAATACGGCGCAGCGCACCCGAGTTGAGAACGTCGGCATCCTGGTAGCCAGCGGCCTGATCGCCGGCGAAGCCCTGACCGGACTATTGTTCGCGTATTTCAAGTTCAAGGACATCGCGGTACTGCAGATCGTCAAGGATCCGTCGTACCTGGCCGGCTTCGCCGTAATTTTGCTGCTGTCGCTGGTCATGATCCTGCTCCCGCTGGCGAAGGCCGGGCGGCCTGAAGAGCCCGCGCCGCCGGCCGCGATGATGTGATGGCAGCGCGTCGCGCGGCCATCCTGGGCATGGCCGCTGTTCTGTTTCTATGGCTGTGGCAGTTCCTCACGGTCCGCTACAACTACGGCGGTAACTGGACGGCGTTGTTCCGGATTGCCCCGCACATGCCCGTACCGGATTTCCTCAAGTCCGAGCGTTTGTACATTTTTCAAGGCATCCAAGGCTATGACGGCCAGGTGTATCACCTGATCGCCCACGACCCGTGGATGCGAAAAGGTTCGGCGGAAGCGTTCGCCGGATCCGGCTTCCGCTACCAGCGCATTTTGGTGCCGGCGCTGGCTTGGATGATCGCGCTCGGGCGGGATATGTGGATCCACGCGGCTTACTTCATGGTCGTACTGGGGTTCGCGTTCCTGGGAGTGTATTGGCTGGCGCTGCTTGCTTCACGTTCCGGGCTAAACACCGCCTGGGGGCTGGCGTTCGTCTTAGCGCCGGCCACCATTACGTCGATTGATCGCATGACGGCGGACATCGCGCTGGCCGCGCTCACTGTGGGCTTTGCGCTATACGCCGGGACGGGATCGAGATGGAAAACCGTTGCAGTGCTCACCTGCGCCGCACTCACGCGCGAAACCGCGTTACCGCTCATCGCGGGTTATGCACTCTACCTGTTCACGCGGCGGCGCTTCGTGGACGGCGTGTGGGTGTCCGCAACCGCGATCCCGGCCGCGGCCTGGTTTCTCTACCTCTCGCGGCGCGACCCATCGCCCGTGCTTTCATACCTCTCCTGGATTCCGCTGGCGGGATTCGCGGATCGCGTGTTTCATCCCGTGAACTATTCGCTACCCGCGCTCAAGAATGTGTTTGCAGTCGCCTTCGACTACCTGGCTCTGGCGGGCGTTGCGATGACCTTGATTTTCGTGGTTCGCTTGGTGATCCAGCGCCGGTGGGACGCGCAGGCGTCGGCGGTCTACGCCCTGGCCGCGGCGGCGGCGTTGCTCCAGAACCGCGGGGTTTGGGAGGACGCCAACGCCTTCGGCCGCGTGTTGACGCCGTTCCTGTTGCTGACCGCGATTCAGGGAATCGGCTGGCGTCCTTGGCTCGTTTTCGTTCCGATGCTTCTAGTGGACGCGCGGCTCAGTCTCGATCTTTGGTCGCAGGTCGCGGGTGTGGTTCGTGGACTCTAGAGT
>JBGPHB010000488.1:0-4767 GCA_041484155.1 Bryobacteraceae bacterium | reverse complement strand
CGGGCAAGCGCCGCACCAGCACCGCAACGAACCCGACCGATCTGGTGAAGGATCTCGATCCGGCGGTCGAGCGGATTCTGCTCCGATGCCTGGAGGGAGACCCGAAGCGGCGGCCGTCGTCGGCGCTGAGCGTGGCGATGGCTCTGCCGGGCGGCGATCCGATCGCGGCCGCGCTGGCGGCGGGCGAAACGCCATCGCCTGAGATGGTCGCGGCATCGGGAGAGAAGGAAGGTTTCAGCCCCCGTACCGCAATTCTCTGCTTCGCTGGAATTGTGATCAGTATCGCGGCGCTGTTTCTGCCGGTGATGTCGGCAACCCAGTTGCTGGTCAAGGCGCCGGTGGATATTCCAGCCGATGTCCTCGAGTTTCGCGCCCAGGACATGCTGAAACAATTCGGGTATACGGAGAAGCCGCGCAGCACGGCCTACGGCTTCGAATGCTGCGACGGACCCAATCTGCGCTTCGTGGAGCGGTTTGACCCGGCGCGACGCGACGCGCTTCTGGCCAGCCATCAACCGCCCGTGATTCGTTTTTGGTACCGCCAGCACCAGGGGCAGCTCATTCCGGCATCCGGGCTGGGGGACCCATCGGGAGGGAATGGCGACGTTACTTACGACTCGCCTCCTAACGCCGAGCCGCGAATGATTCGCATGGCCCTGGACACAACCGGCAGGTTGATCGCGCTCGAAGCCCGGCCGGAGGAAAACACTCAGGGACCGAAAGGCGTGGCTGTGTTTGACTGGGCGATGCTGTTCAGGGAGGCGGGGCTCGACCTTACCCGGTTCGCTCCCACTGTGGCTCAACGCACTCCTTCCATGGCGTTCGATACGCGTATGGCCTGGGTTGGAACCTATGCAGACGGACGGCCGGAGCAGGTCCGGGTGGAGGCCGCCGTTTGGCAGGGCCGGCCGGTCTATTTCGCGATCTCAGGGGACTGGAGCACGCCCACTGAATCGGCGGAGTATCGTCCCGCGATTCTGACGGTACTTGCAGCCTGCCTCTTCTTGTTTCTGCTTGCGGGCGCCGCGCTGGTGGCCCGGCACAATCTGCGCGTGGGCCGGGGCGACAGGAAGGGAGCCGCGCGAATTGCCATGGCCGCGTTCCTCAGCGCGATGTGCGCGTGGGCCCTCAACACAGCGCATGTGGCCAGCCTTGGGGAGCTTGGGCTTCTTGTCAACGGGATCAGTGGGGCTGGATTTGTTTCAGCCCTGCTGTGGCTGGCTTACGTCGGGACCGAGCCTTACGCACGGCGTCACTGGCCGGACTCTCTCATTTCCTGGAATCGTCTGCTTGCCGGCCAACTTCGCGATGCACTTGTGGCGTCCCATATTCTGGCCGGATTCCTCGTTTTCTACGGTGGTGTCGCGGTTATTTGGATCACGAACATCGTCGTGTCCACGCCCCCGTTTGCGCCTCCGCCGGGCGCGGTCCTGTCGTTGAACAGTACTGCGAATTTCGGCGCGCTTTTGGTGACCAGCGCGCAAGGCGCCCTGACCGCTGGAACCGGCTTTCTCTTACTGGCGGTCCTGCTGCGCCTGCTATTGCGCTGGGTGTGGATCGCGGACCTGGCCACCACCGTTCTAATCGTACCTCTCAGCATAGTTGTCGATTTCACCAGTCCCTATCGCTTCGCGGTCACGACGGCAGTCTTCCTGCTCTGGTACTCTACCCTCCTGTGGCTGCTGCGCCGCTTCGGCTTCCTCGCGGCACTGGCGTTTTGGTTCGCGAACGCCATCCTCGCCGTCAGCCCGACCGGACTGCCCACTTCCTGGTACGCGGGCCGCGGTTATGCCGGTTTGGGGATACTGATCGCGATCGCGGCGTGGGCGCTGTGGGTGGTCCTATCGGCGCAGCGGCGGCCGGGTACGGAGAGTGCGGCATGAACAAGAGCGACACCCCTCGCCCGCTGGCCGGCGTTGGGACGACCCTCATTCCGCGAGTATAGTTATGTCACTCTGTGAGTGTGCCTAAGACCGTGAGCAGACGAGCGCACGTCATCCTCCCGGCGGACCTGGTTGCCGACATCGACAAACTTGTCGGCAAGCGGTGTCGCAGTGCGTTCCTCACGGAGGTAGCCAGCGACGAAATCCAGCGCCGCCAGCAACGGAATGCCCTCAGAAAATCAGCCGGGGCATGGAAGAACGAAGATCATCCCGAGCTGAAGGATGGAGCTGCGGCCTGGGTGATTAAAATTCGTGGGGAATCCGAGGAACGGTTTCAGCGAATCGAGCAGCACCGGCTTCTGCGGTTGCCAGACGATCTCCAGGCCGGATAATCCGGCAATTCCCTAACCGGCTACCGCCCCACAGTTCGCCGTCTTTTCGGCGGGACGCGGAAGGCTCGCATGTGGTATTGTGTACGCAGAGTACACAATATGGAAACTGAGAAGATCGGCATGCGCGAGTTTCGCGAGAACTTGGCGGGCTACCTCGAAGGCGGGAGACCGCTCGCGATCACTCGTCATGGCGAGACGCTTGGCTTCTTCATTCCAGCGCAAAAGCGGAGCCGCAAGGCGGAAGTCGAAGCGATGCGCGCTGCGGCGAAGGACCTTGACGCGATGATTGCTTCGTGGGGCGCGTCCGAGGATGAGCTCATGCAAGAGTACAAGGAGATCCGTCGAGTCAGCCGCGAGAAGAAGCGGAATGCCAAATAGAGCCCTGGTGCTCGACGCCAACATTCTGATTCGCGCCGTGCTCGGTCAGCGGGTTCGGCGCATTCTCGAAGCCCAGGCTGACAACGTCTCTTTCTTCGTTCCCGAAACTGCGTACGCGGAAGCAGAAGAGCACTTGGCCGCACTGGTGGTAAAGCGCGGTGGCGACCCTGCGCAAGCGTTGACTTCGCTGAAATCGATGGCTGCGCTCGGGACTGTGGTCAGCAGGGACCTCTATGGAGACTTCGAGGCCGAAGCGCGGAAGCGTCTCGGCGCACGCGACCCTGACGACTGGCCGATTCTCGCAGCCGCCCTGGCCCTCGGCTGTCCGATCTGGACCGAAGACACCGACTTCTTTGGCTGCGGCGTCGCGACTTGGACGTCCAGTAGCATCGACATTTTCCTTGCGCAATAGCGCTTCCGCTCCGTTCGGGTTTACTCATCGTTTGGCCTTGAGGCCGTGACCAGTTTCTGGACGGGTTGCTGTCACCGGAATTGCGGCTTCTGCCGTTGCCAGACGATCGCCAGGCCGGATAAGCTGGTCTCTTTCGCCGGAGTCGCTGCGGTTGTCGCCCCGCGACCCGTGGACGCTGGAGCACGGACAGGCGCCGTTTCCACTTGCGCCTCCCGGCTAACTGGTCTACGTTGAGAGTATGAGTCAGCCTCAGCGGGTCGATCCGTTTGTTTCCAACGAACCGGAAGTCGAGGTTGACCCGGCAACCAGCCGCATCCTGAAGCAGCGAACCAAGAGCGCCGACGAAGGCCGCCTTGTTTCCGCCAAAGCAGTCCGGCAGCAAATCCAGCGATGGCTTTCAAAGTCCTCTGTCACCTTACATCGGCGCTCCTGTTGAAGGGCATCCCAACGTTTGGCGGCTTCTGCATTCCCCGGTGTACGTTTACTACAGCGTGGACGCGGACAGGGGAGGAATTGAGATTCTGCACTTTTGGCACGCGACCAGAAGGCCCCAGCCCTCTAATACGCTCTCGCAGGCGAGCGGACCCATGGGATCTGTTGTCTATACATAACGCGTCCTTTATCACCGCCAATCAGCACCTCACGCCGGCTCCAGCCCCGTAACCGGGGTCTCCTTCAGCAGATCCAGAAATGCCTGCGCCACCCGATGAAAGGGCTTCGCGTGACCGCGCTCCAAACAACGGATTTGACAGCCGCTTCCAGCCGGGCGACCGTGAGCTTAGGTCGATTGATCCATTAATCAGTCAGCCCGAAGGCCAAGAACCATGACTCGAAAAATCACCGCTGTAACCGCTCGGACTCAGTTCGGCCAAATCATGGAGCGGGCCGTCGAGCACAACGACCGCTTTCTTGTGGAGCGCAACGGCGAACCCGCCGTGCTCATTTTGAGCGTGTCCGATTTCGTCAAGACCCTGGCCCCGGCCCCAGACTGGCTTAAGGACATCCAGCAGGACGCCAAGCGCAAGGGACTCGACAAGCTGACCATGCACGACATCGACGCCGAGATTGCCGCCACCCGCTGGGAGAGGCGTGAACGCCAAACCCGGCCGCGCGAATGATCCGGGTTGTTCTTGACACCAACATCGTCGTTTCCGCCATGCTCCGCTCCGGCGGTTTTCCGGACGCCATCTTTAACCTGGGCGTGGACCGGGTCATTCAACTCTGCATCTCGGAGCCGGTCATGGCCGAGTACGAAGAAGTGTTGCGCCGCGCTCGGCTCGATATACACCCTGAGAAGGTGACAAATGCCCTTGCGCGCCAGCGATCCCGACGACAACATTTTCCTCGAGTGCGCCGAGGCCGCCGAAGCTCAGTACGTGGTCACTGGCAACCAGGCCGACTTTCCCGAGGTGTGGGCCGGTGCCCGCATTGTGACCCCGCGGCAATTCCACGAAATCATTGCCGAAGCCACGCGCGACGACCCGCCAGCCTAGTCTAGGGCTAGTCCCGTGACCGCCTGATTCAGTTCCTCGGACTAGCGTCCGGTGTCCCCCGCCCTGACGGGCAGGGCTTTGCGGGGTGTTGTAAAACGTACGACAAAGCCCTGCCCGTCAGGGCGGGGTTGTGTTCAGAAATGTTGAAGACTCCAGTCCCGCCCGTCTATTGGAACGATTTCACACGGTCACAGACCTAGTAGTGCGTG
>JBGPHB010000487.1:0-4767 GCA_041484155.1 Bryobacteraceae bacterium | reverse complement strand
GGCGCTGGCTGGTCCGCGGCTTCAGTATGGGAGCGGAGGCTCTCAAGAGCCGTCGGGCGTGGAATCGGTTGCAGTTTGTCAGCGCTTGGAACCTGCTCATCGAGCAGCCGCTCAGCTTCTTTAGCCGGTGGTGGAACCTCGCTCTTCACCGCGTACATCGGACGCACCCTGGCGTCGATCGGCATAGCGCCCGCGCCGGCTAACTGGGTCCAATCCACCGGTCCGAATCGCGCCGGGAACAACGTTTCCATTTGGCTGACGGCGCCGCCGCCCAGGCCTGCGCTCGCCGGCCAAACCGGTTCGCCAGCCGGTGAGACCGGTTCCGGTTCCGGCGTCGCCAGGTGGTCCGCAAGCCACTGCGGGCAATTGGGCGGCGGAAGGGAGAAGACATTTGCGGTGGCAAGATGTCCAGCTGCCTCTATCTCCGGCGTCCAAAGCGGGCACTGCACCTCCAGATCCGTGTCGTACACGAGCGGGTCGGCGGCTAGAATCTCCGGCAAAGTTTCGACCTTCGGCGCGAGTTGCAGGGAAATGCACTGGAGCAGTTCCGGTACGTCGAACTCGCTTTGAACAGCGGACGGGCCCAGAATGGCTTCGACCGCACCCGGCGGGCGGTAGGCGCGCAACGAGTCGTGGGTCTGGAGCAAGCGCTCCACCGCCAGCCGTTCGTGCTCCTGCCAGTAGGCTTTACGGTGTGCCGCGGAACAGAATTGGCCGTCGGTAATCTTCTTGTAAAGCGGCAGTCTCCCGTCGCAATACAGGCATCGAATGTCATCGGTCCATGACATCGATCCATGGTACGGTGACCAGGGTTCAAATACTACACGGCAAACGCCTTAGGGCGTAGGGAGGGTTTAGTCTTAGGTATGACTGGATAAGTATATCCGGTGTTCCGGTGGTTCAACCCGCTCCCTCACGGTCGCGGTTCGGTAAGTGGCTGATTGCGCAAATTCTCTATACCGAACCGCGACAGCAATGGAGCGGGCCACGTCAGAACACGAACCCGAGCGCGACCTGGTAGGCTCGTGGCTGCACGAAGTGGGTGCCACTGAAGGTCGACAGGAAATTGTAGAGCGCCACCGTGTTTGCCAGGTTGGTGACTGTCAACCGCAGAGTGGTCCGGAAGTGTTCGCGTCTCAATAAGTTGTCGGTCCCGGCACCAAGATCGAACAAATGGCGGGAGGCGACGCGCGGTGGATTGTGATCGTCGTTCTCCGAACCCTCTTTCGGAATGACCAGTCTGGTAGCGCCGTAGTTCGAAGCGGTACACTCGGCGCCCGTGAGCGGTGTTTCGATCGTGGGATGCTGACTGCCGCAAAAGAAACCGATGGCGGACTGCTGAGCGCCCGTCAATCCCAGCGCATCCTCCAAACCGCCCACAGCACCGGCCACCAGACCGCTGTCGTACCGCCACGTGAAGGAGACCCAGGGACCGGTAGCGCCATGCTGATAGCGCAAATTCGTGGTCTGCTGAAACGCCTGATCGTGGTCGATGCGGAACACCGCGTCGCCGCCCACATCGTTATTGAACACCAGGCCGCCGGTTTCCGGTCCAAAGTATCGAGCCCGCGTATGGCCCATCGTCGTGTACCATTGGAATCCGTGCAAATTCGGGGTTCCGATGCGCAGCGCGACTCCATCGAGCTTCGACTTCTTCCATGAAATCGGAAAAGCCACAGGAGTATCTAAGAGCGCGCCGAAGTCGTAGGCATTGTTCGTGTATTTCCAGAAATAGTCCGCGCTGGCGATCAAATACCGGCCGAAAGACTGTTCCAGGCCGGCGTTGTATTGGTTGCGATTTCCGGCAGGTAAGGGCTGGCTGATGGCCCCAAAGGCATTGGAAGCGAGGCCGCCGACGCCAGTGGCGCTCGACAGGATCAGGTTTTCGTTGTACGGCGTTTCAAAGGTGCGCGAGTAGGACGCTCGCAATACGGTCCCGGTTTTCTTAATCAGATAAGAGAATCCGGCGCGAGGCTGCGCGCTCGTGTCGGTGACCAGTCCATGGTAGGAATCGAATCGCAGACCTGCCTGCACCGTAAGATTTCCGAACTTGATCGAATCCTGAATGTAGAACGCGTATTGGTCAATATTGGCGCCGCCCTTGAACTGAAAAGCCTTCCCCCCGCGCGTGAGATCGTAGGGCGGAAGCCCGGGAAGCAGGTTCGGATTAGCGGTGAACCCCGACTTTGCGCAGTTGTCCGGATTGGTGATCGTGGGAAGCTCCTGCGGATCGCCGTTGTCATCCACACAAATCGCATTGTAGGTGGAGTCCGTGATGCCGAACGAGAAGTTTTCATGCAGGCGCGTCTGCATGAGCTGCGTTCCAACCTTCAGGTTGTGCCTGCCGCTGGCATAGGAAACGTCCGCCTTGACGCCCCAATTGGTCAACGTCCGGTTCTGAGCGATCGTAATCGGTGTGTCATCGAACGGGTCTTGGCTCGGATAGTAATTCACATGGTCGGCTCGATAGAAAGGACTGGCGGTCAACACGGCCTTAGCGCCGAACGTGTGCTGATAACCCGGAGCCAAATTGAAGGTCGAGATCTTCTGGCGCTGGTCCTGTCCAAGCTGATCGTAGGTGTCGGGGATCTGGAACCAATTCCGGGCGCCAAACACGTTAACATGGATCGCGTCTCTGCCGGTGGGCTGGTAGTCGAATCGATCAAAGATGGTCCCGCTGTTGCCGATGGCGTGGATGGGCGTGAACTCGGGGGTATCCAGGAAACGCCCCGAGCGAAGTGCGTTGAAGGCGAGAAAATTCCCGACCTTGGGCCCCCCCAGTCCCAGCGTGGCTTCTTCCGAATAGGTGCCGAAAGAGCCCCTTTGGGCAAGAAAACTTCCGCTCGGCTTTTGGCCGAGGCCCGATTTCGTCACTGCATTCACCACTAGACTGGTCTTGTCGCCGAACTCGGCCGGCGGCGCTCCGGTGATCAGCTCCATCGACTGAACCGCGTCCAGCGGAATCTGGGTGGAGAAAGCTTTGCTCTGCTGGTCGCTGACCGGCTGCCCATCGATCGAAAAGCTGGTTTGCGCGTGGTCGCCGAGCGGGTGAAAAAACCCGTTCGAGTCGGCCGCCACCGCGCCGCTGCTGAACATCACCGCATCGCTCAGTCCCGAGCCGGGAGAGGAGAATGGCAGTTTGTCGAGAGTCTTGGTGTCGACGTCGTTGTGGGCATAGGGCACGTTTTCCAGCAGATCCGCGCCCGCAGCCTCCACTGTAAGGCTGGTCTTGGTTCCGGCGACCGCGAGCGCAATCTTGAGGCTGATCGGCACGGTGCCACGAACGTCGACGTCCCGCCCGGAAGTAGCAAAATTTGGCGCACTCACTTCGATGTGATACGGGTTCGGAGGAATATTATTGAGACGGAAAGCCCCCATGCTATCCGTGGTGGCGGTCTGCCGGTAGTTGGTGACGCGATGGAGAATCGTGACCGTTGCGTTGGGGAGGGCCGCGCCCGATGGATCGGTGACCGTGCCTTCGACGGTTCCCGCGTTGCCGAGCGATTGGGCCGGCGCCCTAGCGGCGGACAGCGCGACCAGAACGCTGAGAGCAAGAAGTCGCTTCATTGCCTCAGTATCACGAGGACAATACGGAACACCTAAGGTATTCTCACAGACGGCTAAGTACGGCAAGTGAGCGGACTAGCAGCGCCGACGAGCGGACCCGGTCTACCAGCGCAAAATTTTGCGGATATTGCGAGCTTGCCGCTTGCTCACCACGATTTGCTGGGCGTTGCTGAGGGTGACGAGCCAGCGCTGACTGCTGAGGGCGCTCATCTTCCGGACGTGATTCACGTTCACGATCGCATTGCGGTGAACTCGCTGGAATTGCTGTTCTTCAAGCCGGCCCTCGATCGCGCGGAGGGTCTGGGTCGCCAGGAGGCGTTGTTTGGAAGTCACGATCCAAACCAGTTCCCGCTCCGCTTGAAAGGCCAGAATCTCGGCCGTGTCCAGGAGGAAATAGTCGCTCCCGCCCCTGCCGACAACTTTTCCGGTAGCGATCTTGGCGACGTTGTTGGCGATCTTCAGCGGGCTGTTCTGCAGACTCCTCGCGCGCGCCACGGCCTTTTGCAGCCGGGCTTCGCTGACCGGTTTCAGGAGGTAGTCGATGGCTCCGGCTTCGAAGGCTTGAATGGCATGCTGGTCGAACGCGGTGACGATTACGATGACGGGCAACCGTCCGCCGCCCAGCTTCCGTATGACCTCAAAGCCTCCCATGACGGGCATCTGAAGGTCAAGAAAAACCAGGTCCGGCTGGAGCTCGGCGATTTGTTGTAAGGCCTGCTTGCCATTGTCCGCCTCCCCGACGATGACGACTTCCGGAAACGCCTCCAGTTCCTCCCGCAGGACACGTCGCGCGATGGGCTCATCATCCACGATCAGAGTCTTCATCCCGTGACGATCCATTTCTGAGCTTTACAGCAACTGGCCCAAATCCCCCAGAAAATAGTCACGAGTGGGCCAGGGAAGTCAGTCAGCGGGCGCCATCCACATATGAGCGGAATTGCTACCCTTCCGTGTTCTGGGCTACTTATGCACGTCAAAGTACCGGCTGCTATTGGCGGGAAGAGGATGATTGAAACGATCCAGTGGGACCCGACAGCACGCTGCGCGGCCCCACCGGATCGAAACGCGGTCACCCTCCGATTATCTGGTCGCCACCGGTATGCCGATCGTGACGCCAATCACTTCGCCGGAGATCACCAGTTCGACACGCCGATTCTGTTGTCGGCCTGCCGCAGTGTCGTTCGTGGCTATGGGCTGAGT
>JBGPHB010000486.1:0-4777 GCA_041484155.1 Bryobacteraceae bacterium | reverse complement strand
GCGGAATTCGTGCTCATCGAGCGTCTGCTTGCGATCCTCGTAGACGGACATGCTCCTCTAGTATGCATCTAGACCAGTTTCGGAGTTTCTGTAGCCCGCTTCCTAACGGTCGCGGTTCGGTAAGTGGCTGATAGCCCACAGTGCCGACACCGAACCGCGCGCGTTAGCAAGCGGGCACGTGGTCTATGTAAAACCAGAATATGCTCTAAGCTTGATGCAAATCCGCTACTGGACGGTCCATGTGCCGCGCGATACCCAACCAGAACTCGTGTTCGGCTCGCTCGCCTGTAGATAGACGCTTTGGGTCGCTCGAAACGCGGGTTTGAAGACGATTTCGATGGTAAGGATCAGCGAGTTTGACGTCAGGGCCGCCGCGGTGAAGCCGATGGCGCATTGGCTGTTCTGCAAGGTGGTCGAGGTTCCGAGCCCTTTTGTATTGAAGCTCAGCGCGTTGTCGGAATAGAGAGCGATGGTGAACGGTAACGTGTAAACCACGTAGCACGCGTTGGTCGTGTTGTTCGGCGCGCCGCCTGTAAAGAGCAGGGAAAGGCCGGTGAGGTTCGCCGACGTGACGGAGTCGGAAACGGTAAGTGTGAAAAAGGACGAGGAATTGGCGGCGCCCGCGCCAGACGCAGGGCTCACCGAATCGGCCGTGGGCGCGCCACCGGTGACCGTCCAGGATCCGACGCTGGCCCAGCCTGAATTGGCATTCAGCTCCGCCGCGTACAGAAAGACGCTCTTGGCGCCCAGGTACGCGGCGTTGAAGACCAAATCCAGAGTCAGCTCGACTGAGGTCGCTCCGAAAACGACGGTGGTGCTCGCGCCGCGAAGAATGCACTGGCTGTTGGAGATCACGGTGTTCGACCCCGGCACCAGCCGGCCTGCTCCATTCGCAGGGTTGTCGTAGGCGAGGGACACCACGCCGACCAGGCGGTCGTAGACCAGCACGCAGGAGTTCGCGAAGCTGAGCGATGGGCCGATCACGACGGCCACATCGGTGATAAAGCTGGAGCCGCCCTGATCGGACACGGTAAAGCTAAAGCGCTGGCTGGGGCCGGCGCCGGCCGCGGGAACTACCGAGTTGGCCACGGGTACGCCGCCGGCGGCCACGCTGAAAGTTCCCTTTTGCACCCATCCGGTGTTGGCCCCGCTCCCTTCCACGGCGAACATGTAAATGTTCTTAGGTCCCGTGAAGACGCCTTTGAACGTGATGGCCGCCGTGACGATCACCGAAAGGCCCGAAATGGTAGCCGATGTGGCGCCCACCGCGCACTGGCTGTTCTGGAGCACGGTGGTCGAGCCGACCGGTTTCGCAGTTGACCCCAGGGCGTCATCCCGCGCCAACTGGATCGTCCCCGGGCGGACGTCGTAGACGAAGTAGCAAGAGTTCGGAAACGCGAAAGACGGCGCAATCAGCATGCCCATGGTTGCCACGTTCGCGGCATTCTGGGTATCGGAAAACACAAACGTGAAGGTCTGGCTCGCGCCGGCGCCGCTGTTGGGCGACACGGAATCGGCGGAAGGTTGCGGTGGCGCGATGGTGGCGGTCCAGGTGCCGAGTGCCACCCAGCCGGTGTTCGCAGTCAAGTCCGCTGCGTAGAGATATACGCCCTTGTTCCCGGGAAAGCCCGGCTGGAAGGCCAGCGACACGGTAAGAGTCAGAGTGGTGCCGGAGAGGCTGGCCGAGCTGCCCGCGCCGCGCAGCGTGCACTGGCTATTCTGCGCGTTGCCGCCGCCCGGGATCACGGTGGCGGAACTCGATGACGTCAGGTCGTTCGCCAATTTGAACTGGTTCACCGCCGGGCTGTAGCTGACATAGCAGGCAAAGTCCGTCGAAGCCCCTGCGTTCAAGAGCAGGGATGCGGTGGCCAGGCTGGTCGCGCCCGCCGGGTGCGAATACAGCGCGGTAAAGATCACGGTGTTCCCGCTGCCCGAGGATGGCGTCACTGAAATCGCCGCGGGCGCTTGGGGAGGCGGCGCGGTCACTCCCAGACGCAGCACCCACCCCGTACCTCCTCCGGAGTTTGCCGCCTCAATCGGCGCCTGGAGGGGGAGATTCAGCGAGTTGGTCTGGCCGCCTGCGAAGATGTTGCCATTCGCATCGAGCGCTATGGCATTGGCGCCGTCCGACCCCGACCCGCCGTAGCATGTGGAAAAAACGAGCCCGTTGCCGGCGGCGTTCAGTTCCGAGACGAACGCGTCGTAGAATCCGTTGAATGCCGCTTGAACTGCTCCCGCCGTGGGAAACCCGAGGGAGGATGTGTATCCGGCGATGTAGGCATTGCCGCCCCCGCCGACGGCAATTCCGGCGGCCCAATCGAAGCTCGTGCCGCCGAGGTAGGTGCCGTAGACCAGGGCGTTACCGGCGGGGTTGATCTTGGAAATGAATGCGTCCTGGCTACCGCCCAACGACTTCTGGAAGGCTCCGGAGGTCACCGGGAAGTTGCCGGAAGTGGTAACGCCGGTGACGTACGCGTTACCACTGGCATCCACGGCGATCGCATTCGCCTGTTCCGGCCCCGCGGCCGTTCCGCCGTTGCCTCCAAGATAAGTGCTGTAAAGGAATGTCGAGCCGCTGGAGGCGATCTTGGTGACAAACACGTCCTGACCGCCGGCGTTGGCGCCCTGGATAGCTCCGGCGACCGGGAAGTTCGTGGAGTACGTGCCGCCCGCTACATACACGTTGCCGCTGGAATCAATGGCGATTCCCCCAGCGTGTTCCGCGGCAGCCCCGCCGAGGAACGTGCTGAACGCGATCGCGCCGGACGAAGTCAGTTTGGCAACGAAAGCGTCGGTCTTACCGCCGAACGTCCCCTGAGCGGCATTGGATACGGGAAAACTCGGCGACTGGGTGTCGCCTGCGATGTAGGCGTTGCCGGATCCGTCTACCGCGATCGCCGTGCCCACGTCGTACGTGGAACCGCCCAAGTAGGTGCTGTACACGAGCGAGTTGCCGACGGCGTTCAGCTTGAGCGCGAACGCATTCCGGCTGCCGCCGAGCGTCACGCGAATGGCCGCGGCCACCGGAAAGTTGGCCGAGGCCGTGGACCCGGTGACGTAAGCCTGGCCCGCGGAATCGACGGCGATCCCGGCGGCCCGGTCGTCGCCACGTCCGCCGATATAGGTCGCATAGACGATCGCCGTGCCCGCCGCATTCAGCTTCACCACGAACACATCGACACCGCCTTGATTGGCGGCTTGCATCGCTCCGGCAATCGGGAAATCGAGGGCTTCAGTCCAACCGGTCACATACAAATTGCCCGAGCCGTCGACGGCCAAGCCGGTCACGGTGCTGGTCGAGCTGCCACCGAGGTAGGTACAGTAGGAGACTACCGGATCGACAATCAGCGTTCGGGACGTGTCATAGGACCCGATCTCGAATCCGACTGTGTGTGCGTCCAGAAGGCGGTAGCTCCCCTCCACACGAACGCGTCCTCCGTCCTGGTAGATCTCTGGCGCTTCTTCGCGTAGCTCGACACCTGAGCGGCTGACAACCAGAGCACCGTCAGCGTCTACATACACCTGGTCCGCGGCATTGAAATTCATCCGGATCCGATCTGGATTGGCTCCCGGCGCTACGATAAACTCCGACTTGATTCGACGCCCGGCCCCGCCGTATGTCATGTCGATTCCGGGATACAGATCCTGGTAGACGATCTTGTTGAAGATCGGAAGGCTCGTTTTCCAGTCTTGCCCCAGGAAGAAGTTCGCCGTCCCAGGCATCGGCTCGGCACCCGCAATCTTCACGCGAGGATTGGCGCCTGTGAAACGCACTTGGACGTGCATTCCCCTGGTCTGAAACGTGATGGAGTCCGGCCGGAACGCTGCACGCAACTCAGGTGTCTGCGCGATATAGCGAACCGAAGACTCCGCCTGCCCGGTGTTCTCGAAAAAGAACATCGGGAGTTCGAACTGGGCTGCGAATACCGGCGCGGCGGCCGAGAGCAGCAGACTGACGACGGCCCACATCTGCTTACTCTTCGGATCGAGACGGGGATTTGGACATATCCCCGCGGGCGCCGGGGAGTAAGGCGATGGGCCACGAATGAACGCGGATCAACACGAATAAGATACGTGGACTCTGCTCGCGTTAATTCTCGGTCAATCCGCTCCGAGCCGGCGTCGCAGTCCAGTCCAGCTCATCACGCCGAACCACTCCGCAAAGTAACGGGGCATGGCCGAGCGGTTTAGAAAGAGGCCGGCAGGCAGGCTTTCCAGATATCGAAAGACGGAAGGACGGAACGGCTCGAAAAACTGATCGCGGCCGTCGGCCTGGTAGCACAGGTAGGCGTACACCCACTGAAAGGGCACATAACCGTAGTGGCGCCGCATGACACGAAAGGTTTCGCGAAAGACTTCGCGGCGCTGGCCGAGCGATTTGTTGGAACGGTGCATTCGTGAGAGCGCCAGCGTCCCCTCGATTCGGCGCAGTTCGTAGACGCGCGCCAGGCGCATCCATAGCTCGTAATCGAACGTCAGGTTCAGCTCCGGGTCCATGCCTCCGGCGTTTTCGAACGCGTCGCGGCGCAGGAAGGCCGCGGGCTGGCAGATGAAGCACTCGCGGGCGAGCAGCGCCCGATCGAAGTCGCGTACCGGATAGGGGGCGATGCGCTGGCCGGCATCGTCGACCCACCACCCATCTCCGTAGACGACGGCCGGCTCTGGGTCCGCGCGCAGAGCCCGTACCGCGGCCGACACCGCACCGGGGAGGTAGGCGTCGTCGGCGTTCAAATAAGCCAAGACCTCGCCGCGAGAGAGGCGGAACCCGCGGTTGATG
>JBGPHB010000485.1:0-4780 GCA_041484155.1 Bryobacteraceae bacterium | reverse complement strand
CCCAAACTGCGCGTGATGCGATAGCCATCCAGCGTGAAGGCCGTGGTTACCATGCTGTGAGTCATGGGGTGATTATCTCATTCCGTCCGCAGCGCCGTAACCGGGTCGACCGCGATCGCGCGACGAGCCGGAACCCAGCAGGCCGCGAAGGCCACCAGAGCCATCAGTGCGATGGCGAACGCGTACGTCACCGGATCCCTGGCGCTGACTCCGTACAGAACCAGCGAGAACAATCGCCCGGCGGCGAGGGCCAGGCCAAGACCCGCGGCAACGCCGACGGCCAGGAGCCAGGCGGTGCGGGTCATCACCACTCGCAGCACCTGTGAGGGCGCGGCGCCCAGCGCCATGCGGATTCCGATCTCGCGGGTGCGCCGGGAGACCGCGTAGGCCATGATTCCGTAGACGCCGGTCGCCGCCAGCAAGACGGCCAAGACACCAAACGCTCCGAGGACCGTGGCCGCCAGCCTCGCCGGGAACAGCGCAAGGCCAAGCTGTTCGGTCAAGCTGCCGGGCTCGTAGACTGCCAAAGCCGGGTCCAGCTCCAATACGGCGCGCCGGAGCAATCCGACGACTTCCTGCTCCGGCCTCGGCGAGCGCGCCACGATGGTGCCCGCCAACCCGCTGAACTGCGAAACCGGACTAAAGACTGCCGGTGTCGGCGGCTCGCCCAGCGAGCGGTACTTGCCGTCCTCGACCACTCCCACAATTTCATTCCATTCGTTACGCGACGCGTTATATCGAAACCGCCTGCCCAGGGGGTTTTCGCCAGGCAGCATTTGACGCGCGAACGCCTGGTTGACGATGACCACGCGCCGCGATTCTCCGTTGTCGCGTTCCTCGAAATCGCGCCCGGCCAGGAGCTTGGTCTGCGCCGCCTGGAGGTAGCCGGGACTTATCCAATACATTGCCGCGAATGGCGTTTCGGCTGCCCGAGTCACCGGCTTGCCCTCCACCAAGATTTCGTTGTTGCTGATGATGAGGGTCAGCGGCAGACCCGAGATGATCCCGGCTGCCTCGATTCCAGGCACGGCTCGGACCTTTTCGATCAGGCGGCGCTGGAATTCGTGCCCGCGCGTTTCATCGTATCCCTGCAAGGCCAAATTGAAGGACACGGACGCAGCGTGACGCGGCTCAAAGCCCAAGTGGAGGTTCAAGGCGTGCTGCAGGCTGCGGACCACCAGGACGGACACCACCAGGAGCACTACGGACAGAGCGACTTGAGCCGCCACCAAGGCGTCACGCAATTGAAAACGCCTGAACCGCTGGACCGGCGCCTCGTTCTTTAACGCGGGGGCCAGGCTCGCGCGTACCGATTGAAGAGCGGGCACGAGTCCGAACAATACGCCCGTGAACAAGGACGCCAGCCCCGCGAAGAGGATGACTCGCGCATCGAGAGTGAGGGCCGGAAATACGGGCGCCTCGACAGGGGGACGCCAGGCGGCGAACAGATCGGTGAGCCAGACCGCCACCAACAGACCGGCGGCGCCCCCGGCGAAGGCGAGCACCACGCTCTCGGTCAGGAGTTGGCGAATGAGATGGCCTCGCCCGGCGCCCAGCGCCAGGCGGATGGCAGTTTCCTTGCGGCGGTCCGAGGCGCGTGCCAGCAGGAGGCTTGCCAGGTTGACGCAGGCGATCAGCAGCACCAGGCCGGCCACCGTCATCAGGACTGCCGCGAATCCTCGAATTGTGCCTCGGAGATAACTGCCGATCAGGCCGGGAGGCGAGAGCACGATCTTCATCCCTGCGTTGGCCGCTGGATATTCCCGCCCGAGATCCGTTGCGATCGAGTTCAATGCCGCCTCTGCCCGGGCCTGAGTCACGCCAGGTTTGAGGCGTCCGAGGACGAAAATGTTTTCCGCCGAGCGAGAGTCCATCCAGTTGTTGCCCGGCTCGATTTGTTTCTGCATCGCCATCGGAACCCAGACATCGGGAGTGATAATGGCTTCCGTGCCAAAGAAACCAGCCGGAGCCACGCCAACAATGGTGTAGTTGAGGCCGTTCAGCTTGACGGTCTTACCCACGGCGTCGTGGTCTCCGGCGAGCTGGCGCTGCCAGAAGCCGTAACTCAACACGGCGACCGGGTGCCCGCCTCGGGTCCGGTCGTCATCGGGGTGAAGGACGCGGCCGCGCAGGGCGCCCACGCCGAGTACGTCGAAGTAGTTGCCCGTGACTTCGTAGCCCCAGATCCGGGCGTTATTCCCGCCCGGCGGGCTGAAGCCGATGGGCGTGATCCGATAGCCGATCAGTCCGGATAGGACGTTGTTTCGATCCTGAAAATCCCGGTAGTTGGGATACGACTGCGTGGGGATTTCCTGCCGGAAGCTGCGCAGATTGAGGTATACCAATTCGTTGGGGCGTTCCACGGGGAGCGGGCGGAAGACGACCGCGTTGACGGCAGTGAAAATCGTGGTGTTCGCACCGATGCCCAGGGCCAGGGTGAGGATCGCCGCGGTGGTGAATCCGGGGCTCTGGCGCAGGCGGCGCAGGGAGACGATCAGGTCTTGCCGGAGGCGGTCCATGTTTCCTTTTACGAGAATCCTGAAGGACAGGTTCCCGCTTTGGTCGTGGGGCGGGTCTCCAGACCGGCGAGCCGGCAGTCGTGCCGGCTTTTTTCGGAACAAGAAAGCCGGTCTGGAGACCGGCTCGCCGCCATGACTGGCTGCCCCACACAGCAACCAACGAGTTGTACCAGCGGAACCCCGCCCTGACGGGCGGGGCTTGCGGGGTGTTGTAAACGCTCGACAAAGCCCCGCCCGTCAGGGCGGGGTTCTATGCTTCGCAGCCAGCGAAGATTTCGGGCTCTAGTAGTACACGATTTACTTGCCGGCCGGCAGCTTGAACTGGACGTGACGTTCGTCGTTCAATTGCTTGGAGAAGTCCCGGTCCACCAGGCCGAGCGTGGCCCGGTTGTGGCTGCCCTCGGTGGTGATGTAGTTGAGCGTATCGCCCTCCACCCAATACGCCAGGGCAGGGAAGATGGTGTGGTCGCGCATGGCGATCAGGTAGATGGTCGGTTCCGCATCGACCACGACGAACGACTGGTCTTCATATTTCCTCAGCGTCGGCTCCGGCAGGGACGCAGAGGAATAGTCGCGGATCACTGGGTTGATGGTATCGGGACGGTAGTTCTGATTGATGATCACCACCGGGGACTGGGGGGCCGAGTCCGCGTACGCGGGATCGCCTGGATTCGGCTGTGCGTACGCCTGAGGCGCCGCATCGAAACCGTAATAGCCGCCATAAAAGACCGGGTAGGGAACCACGACCGTGCGTCCGTGACGCGGATGCGGCGCCGCTGGAGGCGCCAGCACGTGGCCTGGAGTCGCGGCCACACGGTTGGGCGGCGGCAGTGTATTGAGGCTTCCAAAAGTCGGGCCCGGTCGCGGTTGCGCGAACGCTCCGCTGCCGGCGGCTAACAAGGCAAGAATGATGGGCCGCATGAGAAGGTCCCCTTCCCTAAGATTGTAGACGCTTTTGAAGCTGGTGGAGTTGCTTTTTAGTACTGGTACAGCATCAGGTATACCACTACTCCGGTGACGCTGACGTAAAGCCAGATGGGGAGAGTCCAGCGCGCCAGGCGGCGGTGACGGTCAAAGCGGCCCTTGAGCGCCCGCCGAAGGGTGATGATCGCCAGTATGGGCACGGCCGCCGCCAGGATCGTGTGGGTGGCGAGAATGGTCAGGTAAACGGTACGGATCGCACCGGTGTGGGGATAGTGTACCGAGCCTACCTGAGAGTGATACACCAGATACGAGATCAGAAAGAGAATTGAAACCGTGAATGCGGTCAGCATCACGCGTTGGTGCGCCTGGCGGCGGCCTTTGCGGATGAGTGTGTATCCCGTGATCAGCAGCACTGCCGAGGTTGCGTTCAGCGTGGCATTAACCGCGGGCAGATCGTGAATCCCGATCAAGAACGCTCCCGCAACAGCCGCTTTGCATCCGAAATCAGGCGCGGGATCGCATCTTCTTCCGACGTCAGGTAGAATCCGCGAATGCGCGAGGCGCGATCCACCAGCACGAAGCGCGTGGAATGCTCCAGGCTTGCATCCACATTGCCGAGCATGAATGCGTCGCGGCTTAGGTGCTGAAGCGTGTCCTGAGGGCCCGTGAGGAAGGACCAAACTCCGAGCTGAGCCTGAAAATGACTGGCGTAGGCCGCGAGCACCTCCGGCGTGTCGCGCGCCGGATCGACCGTGAAAGACACGAGTTTCACGCCATCCAAGCCTGCGCTCTGCACCTGATGCATTTGCGAACTCATGCGCGGGCACGGTCCGGGGCAGTTGGTGAATATGAAATCGGCCACCCAGACTTGACCGCGCAAGGCCGTAGCGCTGACGAACGGAGCTCCGGTCTGATCCGTCAGGGTGAAATCCGGCACCACGCCATAGGAGGCGAGGCCGGCATGGGCCGAACAGCCGGCGAGCAACAAACAGCTAGAAGCGAGACCCGTCCAGTACCAGGAGGCCATAAAGCAGAGGAAGATAGACGACGCTTGCCAGCAGCACCTGCCGTGCGCGCAGGCGCGTGCAGTCGAATGAGACGCGCAGGCCGGCATACAAGAACACCAGACCCAGCGCCAGCGCACCAAACAAATACAAGTTGCCGGCCATCGCTGCGAACTTCGGCAGCAGGCTGATGGGGATCAACGCGAGCGAAGAAAGAAGAATGCGGCGGGCGGTGGAATCGCCGCTCGGCTCCACGACGGGCAGCATGCGTATGCCGGCCCGGGCGTAATCTTCACGGTACATCCAGGCGATCGCGTAGAAGTGTGGGAACTG
>JBGPHB010000484.1:0-4781 GCA_041484155.1 Bryobacteraceae bacterium | reverse complement strand
GTGATCTTCGGACGGTGGCGCATCTGAATAAGGACGGAGCTACGCTTGCGACGACGCGGAGACTCCGGATTCGCCCATTTTCGATGGTACTCCGTCGCAACGCCTCTGCGGCGGACTACCTGTCAAAGCCATGACTCCACACTGACTACAAAACGGGGGGCTCGCGAGTGTGCGCTCCCGGGTCGGATTACGCCACCGGAAACTGGCCGGATTCGGGCTGTGATGGCCAGTAGGGTCGGCACTGGACCGGACGAGTTCAGATCGATTCGTGTGCTCCGTTTGTGCTCCGTTTGAGCCGTGAAGGAAGCACAGAGTGAAAACGCGGTATTCTCAATCGCCAGAACGAGGTGCCAGGAAACGTAATGTTCTTTGTTTCCAATTTACTGTCGTCTTCCTAAGCTGGACGTACGGAAATCGAATCCAGTCTCCAGCTCCATTTTCAAGAAGTTAGCGACACTCAAGAAAATGCCGCACTCCAATTGCACTCCATTAAGGCGGGTTCCATCGTCAGCAACGGCCCAATCCGGGAATGGTTTTTCTCGTGAAGTCCGGGTATTCCGCCAGTGGGAATTGGTTGCTGGCAATGGGGCGTTCCATCAACTTGCTGGAGCGGTTGCTTGGGCGGCGATCTTCCGGCAGGGCGGAGGAGGGACAGGCAGGGGGCCAAACCGAGACCTTCCTTTGAACATGTCGCTTACAAAAATGTTTGAGAAGGGGTGGACGCCCGTCCACCCTTCGGTCCACCTTTCGTGATCACCTTCGCCGGGAGTTCGCCAAAAACAGGCATTTTCCTGCAAATTCGCCGTCCCGGAACACTCCTCCCGGACGAGATGCACCGCGACGCTAAGGCGCTTGTTTTCTGAGAGCGATTTAGACAGGAATTAGTTGGAGGCGCGGACCGGATTCGAACCGGTGAATAAAGGTTTTGCAGACCTCTGCCTTACCACTTGGCTACCGCGCCCCTCTTGGAAGGTCTCTTCTTGGAACATACCGCGCTGACCGATGAAAGTCAACGATTCGAACGATTCGCAGACGGTTGTACTCAGCCACGTTCGGCTGTAGAATTAACCATGACCCCAATCAGAGTTCTCGCCCCGCTTTTTTGCCTTTTGGTTTGCCAGACCAGCCGCGCCGACCTGACGCTCCGTCACTCGCTGGAGGTGAAATTCGGACCGTTGCTCCCGCCGGAAGCCATCGAGGCAATCCAGAAGCAAATGACATCCACGCTCCCGAACGAAGTCGTCACGCGGGTTAAAGGCGACAAGATCTACACGAAATCGGGTCTCATCATTTCCATCGCGGACTGCGGCGCCGACCAGATCACGCTCCTCAACGCCGACGCCAAAAAGTACGCCACTGTTCCTATGGCCGAATACCCCGGCACGCTGCCTGGCTCAACGGCGATTTCTCCGGCAGTCGAAAAAGTATTCCAGGACATGAAGTTCGAAGTGCGGACGAAAAATACCGGGCGCTCGGGAATGCTGCAGGGCATCCGGGCGGACGAATATGAAATCGTCATTTCTATGGAGTTGCCCGGCGAGCAGGGCGCTAACCCCGGATTCAACCTGACACTTCAGCAATGGATCGCCAGCCCCGCGGAGATCGACCGGATTCCCGCCATCGGTGAGTTCGCCGGCTATTCCGCGCGCGTGCAGAGCCGGACGAACTCGTATGACGTGATCCGGAAGGTCTTCTCGCAGTTCCCGGGCATGGCCGAGAAACTCCGCGCGCCGTTCGAAGAACTGATGAACAGGAATGGCAGTCTTGTTCTGAAAATGCACGTGGCCGCGCACGCGCCGGCGATGACGCAACTGTTTCAGGAAATGCGGAGCGCGGGAGAGGCCCTTCCGGACGGTTTCGATCCGGACGCGCCGCTGTTCGAATTGTTCATGAACCTGGCCGAAATCTCCACCGCGGCAGTCCCGGACGCGGTCTTCGAGACGCCCGGGGATTATCAAGCCGCGCCCATGGAGGAGTTGTTGAAGGCCGCCATGCCCTTCCAACCAATACCGGCGGCAAAGACGCACGCCCCGGCGGCGCTGCAATCGCAGTAACTTCATCTCGTGAAGCGCAGGACACTGTTGAAGCAGGTGGGCGCGGCAATGCTCGCGCCGGTCTGTGTCGGAGCTACGTCCGATCTCGAAACGCATTTTCCATCCCGGCTCCACCAGTTCGTGTGGCGGAACTGGGAACTGGCCAACCTGGACCGGATGGCGCTGGTGGCGAGCGCCCGGCCGCAGGCGCTGCGGGACCTGGGCAGATCGATGGGACTGCCGCCTAAGCCACGGTTGACCTCCGATCAATTGCGGCGCATCTACATCACCGTCATCCGTCAGAACTGGCGCCTGCTTCCGCTCGAGCAAATCACGGAGTTGCTGGGCTGGTCCCGCGAAAAACTCGAATTCACTTTGAAGGAAGACGATTTCCTCGATCACAAATTGGGGCCGAAACCGGTCTGCGCCCGGATCGGCTGGTCGACGCCGAGCCCGTCCGAAAGGAAACGCGCCGCTGAAATTCGACAACTCATTCAAACGCTCGTGGGCAAGGAGCTGTCGGTCCCGCCAGAGCCCGCGTTCCACTTCGTCGAACGGCTTTCCAGGCTTGAAACGAGCCCCAGGCGCGCGGCGAACGCCAGGCCGGGAGCGGACCAAATCGATCTCTCGAGTTATCGGATCGAGAGCGAGGGGCCCGTTCCCGAGCCGCTGCCCGGCATCGTTCGCCGCCACTTGCTGTCGGTGGGGGCAGCGGAAAACGGAGCGGCCCGTCTGTCGCTGCGCGTCGATCCAAAGCTACCCGCATCCACGTTTGTCGTGGAGAACTCGACGCTCGCCGCGGGCAGCCCGGCTGCGCTGTTCCAGGCGGTCCGCTGGCTGCAGGATGAAACCGAATTCGCCGGTGGACCTTATCTTCCGGCGGCCCGCGTGGAGCGTCGCATCCGGCTCGACCCGCGCTACATCTACTCCTACTTCGCCCTCTATGGCGATCCGCTGATGGAGACGGACATCGATCCGTTTCCCGGCGGCTACCTGGACAAGTTGGCGCGGGCGGGGATCAACGGCGTCTGGATGCAGTGCCTGCTAAACACGATGGCGCCGTCGAGCCGCTTTCCGGAGTTCGGCAAGGGCTCCGAGCATCGGCTGGCCAGCCTCGCCAAACTGGTGGAGCGAGCTGGGCGGTCGGGGCTGAAGGTGTATCTCTACCTCAACGAGCCCCGCTCCATGAAAGCGGAATTCTTCGAGCGCCGCCCCGAAATCCGAGGCGCGGAATCGCGCGGGCTGTACGCCATGTGTACTACGCCGCCGATTGTGCGCGACTGGATCGCCGCTAGCGTGGCGCACGTCTTCGAGAGGGTCCCGGAGCTGGGCGGCGTTTTTTTCATTACGATGTCGGAAAACCTGACCAATTGCTTCTCGAAATTTCATCCCGAGACTTGTCCACGCTGCTCCAGGCGGAAGAGTTGGGAAGTGGTGGGCGAGGTTATCGAGGCGATTCGCGCCGGCGTGCGGCAGTCGAGCAAGAGCGCGGAAGTGATTGCATATGATTGGGGCTGGCCCGAGGACATGTGCCGCGAGCTGATTCCAAAGCTGCCTTCCGATACGCGCCTGCTCAGCGTGAGCGAGTGGAGCCTTCCGATCGAACGCGGCGGTGTCAAAACGGAAGTGGGAGAATATTCGATCTCCGCGGTGGGTCCCGGGCCGCGGGCCACGGCGAACTGGCGGCGGGCGAATCAGGCCGGCGTGCCGTCCATGGCCAAGACGCAATTCAACAACACTTGGGAGATTTCGGCCGTACCTTACATACCGGTGGGCAACCTGGTGGCGGAGCACTGCGCCAGGCTGGTGCGATCCGGGATTGGCGGCATCATGGCCTCGTGGACTCTGGGCGGCTACCCGTCGCCGAACCTGGAGATCGCCAAAGAGTTTTACTTCGCGCCGGAGCCGTCGCCGGAGGAGGCGCTACGGCGCGTGGCGGAGCGGCGCTATGGAAGCAAGGCGCGGGATCTGGTCCTGCGCGCATGGGCGGCGTTCAGCGCGGCGTTCGAGTTGTATCCGTACAGCGTGGCGATCTACACGATCCCGACCCAGCACGGGCCGGCCAATCTTTTGCGCGCCAAACCGTCCGGCATCGGAAGCTCGATGATTCTGTTCCCACAGGACGATTACAAAGCTTGGTCCGGAAGGTATCCTCCCCACGTGGCGTTTCGCGAATTCGGCAGGATGGCCGGCCAATGGCAAGCGGCGCTGGGCGATTATCGAAAGGCCATGACGATGGCGGCCGCCGAAGGACGCCAGAGCGCGATGGAGGACCTGGCGATCGCCGAAACCTGCTGGATTCACTTTCAGAGCACGGCGAATCAGATCGAGTTCTATATCCTGCGCGACGGCGAGCCGACGGCCGAAGCGAGATCCCGGATGCGTGAGGTGGCGCGCCAGGAGATCGAATTGGCGTTGCGCTTGTATCCGCTGGCCAGGCGGCATTCTGCCATCGCCTTCGAGGCGTCCAATCATTACTACTACCGGCCCACCGATCTGCTGGAGAAGATTGTCAATTGCCGGTATCTGCTCGATCACGAGCTGAAAGAGATAGAATAAGAACGCCGAGGAGGATGCCATATGCCGGAAGATCCTGAGCCGAAAGCGGACGAGCCTGTCGAGCCCGCCCCACCCGAATTGACTACGAGCCAGCAGGACGAACAAGACATCGGCGATTTCATCACTCGTCACGTACTGGAAAAGGATTCGGTGTTCTTCGAAGGATAGCTTGGGGCGTGGGGCCGCCAT
>JBGPHB010000483.1:0-4785 GCA_041484155.1 Bryobacteraceae bacterium | reverse complement strand
TGGTCCACGATCCGCTGGCCGCGCCATACAGAGGATCGTAATCGAGCGTCGGCCGCGCTGCCTTGATCTGCTCGAGCGTCATGCCTTTCTTGATCATCGCCCGCAGGCGGTCGCGAATGATGGTCAGCATGTCCCGATACTCCACGACGTCCGCTTCGTCGCAGACCCGCCCGTGACCCGGGACCACCATCGTTCCCCCCTCCTCCGCCCGCGTCGGAATGGCGAGGTCCAGAACCTGGTTGAGCCCGTTGATGATCCCCTGTAAGCTGCCGCCCCTGGCCAGGTCGATGACGGGATAGCGATCGGTGTCGAAGAGATCGCCGGCGCCGATGACGTCGGATCGGCGAAAGAACACAATGCTGTCGCCGTTGGTGTGGGCCGCCGGCGGGTGAAGCATCTCGATCGCCTCGCCGTTGAAGAACAGCTCGTTTCTATCGCCAACGTAAGTTTCGGTCGGCCACGCCTCCGACGCATAGGCGGCCTGGCTGCCGTCACGCGCAGCCATGCGGCTGAGAACGGTTTCACTCGCGACGATCTCGACCACCTGGGACGCCTGGGCGAAAGGCGTGTTGACCAACTCGATGTGCTTCGAAGATCCGGCCACGTTGGCCACGGCTTCATTCCCGCCGACATGGTCCGCATCCCCGCTCGTGTTCAGAACCCAGCGGATCGGATGGTCCGACAGCTTCCTTACCGCCGCCAGCATTCTTTCTGTCATCGACGCCCGGCCCGTGTCCGCCAGCAAGACTCCTTGCTCGCCCGTCTGCACCAGCATGTTTCCGCCGGCGCCGGTCAGCAGGTACACATTGCCCTGCACTTTCATAACCTGGATCTCGGCCGGGGACCGCGGTACCGGCACCGCGCGATCTTTCGAGACCGCTCCGCGGGTCGATTTCTTCATGCTCGACCGATACTCTGGATACATGGTCTCGGAGCCGCCGAGTGCGGCCGCCTCAGGGATTCCGAACGTCGTCGGAAACTCCTTCATAAACGGATTTTCGCCGGGCAGGTGATGGGGCACCTCGTCCTTTCGCCGGATGGCGAGTTCCTGCACATACCGGCATGGATACACCCATGAGGCGCCGCTTCCCGTCAGGTTGAGCACGAAATTCCCGGTCTTGATCAAAGGCTCGGTCAGATACACCGGGTCGTTGAGAATCATGACGTAGGTCAGGTGGTCAGCGTCATACCGGATGAAGTGTTCCGTCATGGTGGCCTGATCGCTCATCGGCAATCCGTTCTTGCGCACCCATCCTTGTTTGATGTGTGTCGTGTAGACCGTGAGAATGTCGCCTTCCCACTTGCCGGTGGAGAATCCCATCCACGTATGCGGTTCATATTGGCCGGGATGCGGGCGGCCGTCCATCCAGATGGTGCGGGTCTGCGAGTAGGTGCTGATATAGTTCTTGATCGCTACAACCTGCTGCGTCTCGGGGTCCTTTTCCTGCCAGATGCGAAGGTCCAGCGGACCGCGGTAGATATAGGGCGAGACGTGCACGCGGCACTGCTGCTCCTGTAAAGTGAGCCGCGAAGCGTCCCAGCTTTCCGCTCTCTGGCGAGCCGCGTCATTGATCGGGAGTCCCAGGTAATCGCCCAAATCCGAACCGGGACCCCGCTCGAACGAATCCTCGTGATACAGCGACTTCCACTCGCCGTCCAGCAGGACCTGGGCGAACGCGGTCTTATGCGCAAGTACCGCCGCTAATACCAGCAACGGACAGACAATTCGGAACCTCGTCATAGGTCACCTTAACGAGTCTCATTATAAGGCCTCACGCGGGCCTCACTCGATCGGTTCCCTCAATAGCGTCAGCTCCCACGCCTTTTGGGGGTGGAGCGACGCTGGGCATTCATGTACGAGCGCAATACCTCATTCATTCGAGTCTGATAGCGCCTGCCGGTTGTCTTGAAGAAGGTCAGCACGTCGGCATCGATTCGCAAGGTAACTTGTTGTTTATTCTCCGCGGGAATCAACAAACCCGGGCGCTGCCACGCAACGCCATACGTCGCGGGGAGATCCGTGAGATCGATGCGGTCGTCAGAAATCGCGGCGAGGCGCGCCTTTGCCTGCCTCGTCAGGGCGGGTGGGCGCTTGGGCTCCAGGGTGAACTTAACGGTTCCAGTAGTCTTCACGCTCATGTCGCTCTGCCTTTCTTGCGGAGATAAGCCGGATCACGTCGCCACGAAGCGTGTAAGCCACTGCGATCTCGAAGCCGTCGATGAGACCAATCGTGACCCATCGAGGCTCTCCGTACTGCCGCCGGGTGTCTGCCCTTCCAAACGGTTCTCGTCGAGAAAAACACGCGCCGCGAACGGAAAGGGTACGCCATGCTTCTGTTCGTTTAAGGCGGCCTTTTCTTCGTCCCACTCGAATTCCATCCGCTAATTTAAGTATACAAATTGTAGCTACAATTGGCGCTACGAGACAAATTCGACACCCGCCAGTAGGCCATCGCGGTCCCGGCCTTGAGCCCGTCGATCCTCACGAGGTAGACTGCACCTTGAGGTGCGCATGAAATTCACTCGTCTTTCCTTGGTTCTCAGCCTGGCGCTCGTTGGCACGGCCAGTGCGGAAAACAAAGGCTCCATGGAAAAGATCAAGGTACATGGAAAGTCACTCGAAAGGAACTTGGAGGGTGATTCTCCGGATCGCGACGTGTTCATCTACCTTCCGCCCAGCTATGCGAAGGAAACCAACCGGCGCTACCCGGTCGTGTATTTCCTGCATGGGTATAGCGTCGATGCGGAGCGCTACTGGAACCTGATGACGGTTCCGGAGGCGGCGGACCGGGACATCGCCGCCGGAACCGCGCGCGAAATGATTCTGGTGCATCCCGACGCTTTTACGGTTTACAACGGCAGCATGTACTCGAACTCGCTCACCACCGGCGATTGGGAAGGGTACGTCGCGCAAGACCTGGTCGCCTACATCGATAACCATTACCGCACGGTAGCCAATCGTGATGGCCGCGGGCTCGCTGGGCACTCGATGGGTGGATACGGCACGGTGCGGATCGGGATGAAGCATCCGGAAGTGTACTCCGCGATTTACGCCATGAGTTCGTGCTGCCTGATGAATAATGCGCAACCTCCGGAGCAGGGCCGCGGTCCGGCGCCGGCTCCGAAGCAAGGGAAGGGTGGCGAGGGGTTCGCGAAAGCGCTGTTCGCGCAAGCGGCCGCGTGGGCGCCCAACCCGATGAATCCGCCGCAATTTTTCGATCTGCCGACCAAGGATGGCCAGCTCCAGCCGTTGATTGCGGCCAAGTGGGTGGCCAACTCGCCTCTCGTCATGGTCGATCAGTATGTGCCGAGTCTTAAGAAGTATCGCGCCATCATGATGGACGTGGGTCTGCAGGACGGATTGAGCGTCACCAACCAGGAACTCGATCAGGCCCTCACGCGGTTAGGCGTTACCCACACGTTCGAAACCTACGAAGGCGACCACATGAATCATGTGAAGGAACGCTTTGAAACCAAGGTCCTGCCGTTCTTCTCGGAGAAGCTGACTTTCCCGGCGAAACACAAATGACCCGCAGAAGCCTGCTGGTTTCGCTCGCGGCCGCGCCTGGGCTGATGGCGCAATCCAGCAAATCGCCCATCCCTGTGCGGCGGCTGAACCAGATGACGCTCACGGTCTCAGACCTGAAGCGCTCGCTTGAGTTTTATCAGGTATTGTTCGGCATGCCGATTCAGGCTCGTCAAGGTTTGACGGTCCTGCTACGGCTTGGCCCTGGACCTCAGTACATGGCTTTGAGCGAAAGCCGCGATTCGAAACCCGGCATCAGCCAGTACGGCATGAGCGTCGAGAATTTCAACGCCGAGCGGATCGCAAAGCTGCTGGACGATCACGGCGTGAAGTCGCGGATGAAAATGCGTGGCGAAACCGCGGAGCTGTACCTCGATGATCCCAACGGGATCGTCATTCAACTGCAGGACTCGAGCTATTGCGGGGGATCGGGCGTACTCGGCAACGTGTGCCCTGCGGCGCAGCCTGCGCCGAGCAAAGGGCTGCTCGCCGTGGTCGACCTGAGCCACTTCACGCTGAGCGTTTCCAACGCGCAACGCTCGCGGGATTTTTATCAACAGACGTTCGGCCTGCCCATCCTGGCGTACCAAGGTCCAACGGCGCCAGCGCTTGGAGTCGGTTCGAGCCGGCAATTCATCATGTCCGCAGGCGGAGCAGGGGGCAGTATCGGCCACGGCTGCTTCACCATGGAAGCGTTTAACACTGACCAGGTGTTGAAGACCCTCGCAGACTACGGAATAAAACCGAGGGGCGACGCCACCGGACCGGCGAAACCGCTGGTGTCCTACGTGAGCATGCGCATGGAAAACCGCGGTGGCGCGAAGGAAGGAACCGCGGAACTTTACTTTACCGATCCAGACGGCATCCTGCTCCAGCTTCAGGATGTCAGCTACTGCGGCGGAGCCGGACACCTCGGCGAAGTCTGCCTCTGAGGAGGCTTGACGCCGCGCCGTGGGGCAGCCAGTCCTGGCGGCGAGCCGGCCTCCAGGCCGGCTTTCTTGTCCCGATGCGTCCGAAGAAAGCCGGCACGAAAGCCGGCTTGCCGGCAGGACTGCCCGCCCCACCCTGCCTTGAAATAATCTCTACTGTTGTTCGGGCCAATTCGTTGCGGTACCGGCGCACTACTTGATCTCAATCAACTCAATCGCCTCACGGCTCGGCCCTTCAATCATCACAGCTCGCATGTCGCCCATCTTGTAGAGCTGCTCAAGAAACCTGACCCCCTCGCGCCGCAGCTTAGCCATCCAAGCATCCAAATC
>JBGPHB010000482.1:0-4799 GCA_041484155.1 Bryobacteraceae bacterium | reverse complement strand
TCCGCCTGAAGATTGCCAATCTCGCGGCGATACTGCACCGTCGTGTTGTCAAAAAGGTTTTGTCCCGGGGCGACGGTGAGCAGACTCAGAATCGTCGGGAGGTCGCTGGTCAGGAAACTGAACGAGCCAAACTGATTGAACCCGAACGACTGGTAGGTGGTCAGATAGTTGTAGTCGCCACCGAACTTGAACGTGTGCGTTCCGTGGGTAAGGGAAAGGCTGTCGGTGAACTGGTGGCGGGTATCGTCCTGCACGGTGGGCAGGAAGTTTCGCGAACCGAAGTCTCCGATAGCGGATGTCGCACTGACGTTCGGAATCGCGGAGTTCGCGGTGCGCGGACGGACTTCGTGCGTTCCGGAGTAGCGGAGATCATTCGCCGTATTGGGACTCAGAATCCAAGTCCAGTCCCCGATGCCCGTATAAGTCCGATCTTTTTCAGAACCGCTGCCGTTCAGGGCGCGATTCACTAGAGTCGGGATGGGCGCGCCGGTGGTAATCGCGTTGTTGGCGCTGGCGTCACTGAAGTTGAAGCGGGTGGTCACGCGGTGCGCGTTAGATAGCTGATAGTCAATGCGCCCATTGGCGGCAGTAGCGTCGTTGGTCGAGCCATACGTTCCTTCCAGGCTGTGATAGAAGTTAATCGCACCCGCGGTTTGCGGAGTGGGCGCGAGGCCGACGAGAGAACCGAACAGCACCTGGTGGGGACTCTTAGAGAGCTGACGTTCCGCCGCACCGAACCAAAATATTTTGTCCTTCTTGATTGCACCGCCTGCACCGCCGCCGAACTGCTGGAGCGTCTCGAGAATCTGGACGTTGAACGGAGTTTTTAGCCCCGTCTCTTTGTGCCGGATCTGATAGAAGGCCTCGCCATGCATCGCATTGGAGCCCGATTTGGTGATGGCGTTGAGTACGCCACCGGTGGAACGACCGTACTCAGCCGCGTATCCGGTGGTCACGGCTTGAAATTCCTCAATCGAGACTTGCGGCACGGTGAAAACGAAGCCCGAGCGCTCGCCGCCGCGGGTACCGCCAAAGAAGGGGTTGTTATAGTCAGCGCCGTCAACCATCACGTTACCGTTGATGCCGCGCTGTCCAGCGAAGGAAATGGACCCGCGAGTCGGATCGATTTGCACGGTGGGTGTCAGCGCGGCGAAGTCAGTAAAGCGCCGTCCGTTGATGGGCAGCCCCTCGATCACGGCCGAGTTGATCACGGTGGCTGGCGAAGGGAGGTCCGCGCCGAAATTTGAGCTGACCTCGATGGTCTGCGCCGTCGTGCCTAGTGTGAGCGGCACGGGTAGATTCACCGCGGAGCCCACGTTGACCACTACACCGCTTAACACGGCGGGAGCAAACCCTGCCGCTTCTACCGTGACATCGTACTGGCCGGGATCGAGCAGAACCGCGCGGAATTGACCTTCCGCGCTGGTGGTCAGCGCTCGTACCGCGCCCGTGCCGGTGTTCTGGACCTTCACCTTGGCACCGGGGACGACTGCCTGTTTTTGATCAAATACGGTCCCGACGATCTGTCCCTTGTTCGCGTCGGACTGGGCCAAGACCGAATACTCGCAAGCCATAAGCAAGGCTGCAAGCAAAAGCACTCTATAGAATTGTTTGGGGAATTGTCTGGTCATCAATTTCTCCTCCTCGAAATTGCATGCACTGACGACGCAGTCACATTGGCGCGGCTCCCACGCCCTGGGGGAACGTTTGGCTCAGTATACCCCCAAATGGAGCTTCCCCGACAGCCGTCGTAGCCGATGATACCAGTGGTATGTTTCCACCTCGTGAATTATTGCGGGCTTGGCGAATACCGCGCTGGAAGTGGTAGGCGATTGGCTGGTTCGCCACGCCCGCCTGTAAACGGGCATGTTACGCTTACTTTTTGGCCCCAACGGCACAAACAAGCGCGTTCGAACTGGTCATTCGTAACATTGACGGGAAGACCGTTAACGTCCCGCTCGATCGGGACCGTATCACGCTCGGACGCTCCAGTCTTAACGAGCTGTGCTATCCCGATGATGTCGGCCTGTCCCGCCAGCACTTGGCCCTGACCCGCGTCAACGGCAAGTGGCACGTGGAAGATCTCGGCAGCAAGAACGGGACGGTGCTCAACGGCAAGCGTGTCGAAAACCTTGTGCCGTTCGTCACCGGCGATCGCATTTCCGCCGGCCATCTGACCATCGAATTCGCCGACGCGATCGCTTCGACCGCCAACACGGTCATTTTTGTCGACCACGGGGAAAGCTTTTCCAATTCGTCCACCACCGTGGTCGCGAGTCTCGACGCAGTCCTCGGGCCTCAGGTAGACGACCTAAACAAGACCTATGTGATGCAGGGCAGCCCGCAAATGCGCGCACTGATCCGCGCCGGGCGCGAACTGGCGGGGCATCGCCCGCTGGATGAGCTGTTCCCGCTGATCATGGATCTATCGGTAGAGGCGGTGTGCGCCGGCCGCGGCGTGCTGATGACGCTAGAGGGCGGCGAACTGCAAGTGCGGGCCAACCGCGGTGAGGGATTCCAGATCTCGAACACCGTGCGCGACCGGGTCATCAAGGAAAAGGCGTCGCTACTCGTTCGCGATGCGCAGCTCGACCAGGCGTTCCGCGAGCACATGAGCATCGTGGAACAAAAGGTGCGCAGCATGATCGCCGTGCCGCTGCAAACCAACGACCGGGTGATCGGGCTGATCTACGTCGATTCGCCGCACCTGATTCGCGAATTCTCGCGGGAGGATCTGAACCTGCTGACGGTGATGGCCAACGTTGCGGCGATTCGGATCGAGCACGCGCGGCTCAACGAGATCGAAGAAGCCGAGCGAGCCATGGCTAAGGACATGCAGCAAGCGGCCTTGATCCAAAAGGGGCTGTTGCCATCGAAACCTCCCTCGGTCGCCGGGTTGGATATCGCGGGCAAGACCACCGCCTGCCGTACCGTGGGGGGCGATTACTACGACTTCCTGGAGTTCCCAGACGGGCGCGTCGGCATGCTGGTAGGCGACGTCGCGGGCAAGGGAATGCCGGCGGCACTCTTGATGTCGAGCCTGCAGGCCCGCGTGCAGGTGCTGTTCGAAGAAGCCGACGACCTGGCTCGCAAGATCGGCAGGCTGAACAAAGCGATCTGCTCGAATTGCCCCGACAACCGCTTCATCACGTTTTTCATGACCGTCGCGGACCCGGATACAGGCGAGCTGTCGTACACCAACGCCGGCCACAATCCCCCGCTGGTAGTCCGTGCGGCGGGCGGCTTCGAGACCTTGCGTGGCGGGGGAGTGATTCTCGGTATTCTGCCCCAGGCGACTTACGAGGAGTCGCGGATGCGGATGGATCCGGGCGATATTTTGGTGCTCTTCAGCGACGGCGTCACCGAAGCCGTCAATCCGCAGGATGAGGACTTCGGCGAAGAGAGGCTGGGCGCGCTGGTGGCGTCCTTGCGCGACCGGACGGCCGAGGAGATCGTGGAAGCGATCGACACCGCCGTCACCGATTTCACGCAGGGCGCGCCGGCAGCGGACGACATCACGGTGGTGGTGGTCCGAAAGCTGTAGAGACAGACTGCCTGGAAGGGTAGGCTAGAATGGAAGTAAGCCCACTGAATGCCGGCCCAATTTGACCTTTCCAAGCTAAGCGTCCGCCAGTTCGCCGAGCGGTTTCGCGGCGAAATGATCCCGCTCAGCAGCACGTTCTCCTATTTCTGCGCTTCGACACCGATGTCAGAGGAGGATCTGAAGGAGTACCTGGAAGAACCAGTGGCGGCGTTGCCTCCTTCGGTCGCCGCGGCGTTGCCGAAGATCTCGATTCTGCTGGTGCCGTATCTGGAGCGCGCCAACGGTCGCGATCGGAGCAAAGCCAAATCCACTGCCGCGGAATACGTCTCCATCGAAAAGCCGCCCGAGGGCCGGACCTCGACTTCCACACAGCTCCAGCTAGGGGAGGAGGCGGTTCTGGCGTTTGCTCTCAAAGACCAGGAAGTAGCCGAGTACCACTACCGCTTCTATCATCTTCTGGCCACCCTGATCAGCGACCACTGGCCCGAGGAAGTGGAGAGCACCTACGGCCGCGTACTTCGCGAGGAGCTAAGCGCCGATGCGCACGGTGAGGTCGACGAACCGAGCTGGCGGCTGAAACAGGGGATGCGGAGGACGAAAGGATCGCACATAGGAAGCGCGCGCGGTGGGAAGGCCTTTCGCGACTACGCCCGGCAGTCGTTCATAGATACGCTGACGCTGTATCTTCACGGCATCTGTTGCGACATTGACGTCGACACGGGTCCCCGGCAATTGCCGAGCCGCTTCCTGCGGAAGCGCCTGCTGGCCCTGGAACAGTTGTTTCCCCCGCCGCAGGGGTATGCGGTGTTCCCGGAACAGCTCGAATCCTGAGCGTAAGGGCACTTTTTGCTTTCTACTGCTGTAGCAATATGTTATGCTCGACCGATAGTATTTGAGTACACGCTTGAGGTCTCCTCTAAGGGGGATTGGAGGAACTCAGCGGGATCAGTGTGGGGATGTCGTAACTTTGTGCGGGATAGCTGGCTTTACTCATAAGCGCGCGCCCGATTCGGCGCGAATACGACGGATCACAGAGTCCTTGCGGCACCGCGGCCCTGACCAGCAGGGCGTCTGGGAGTCGGGACATGTGTCGCTGGGCGCGGTGCGGCTGAAGATCATCGATCTCGAACACGGCGAACAGCCGATGATGAGTGATGACTGCGATACCGTCCTGGTCTTCAATGGCGAAATCTACAACAGCGCGGAGTTGCGGCGGGAGCTAGAGGCTGCCGGCCACGCGTTCCGTTCGCACTGC
>JBGPHB010000481.1:0-4803 GCA_041484155.1 Bryobacteraceae bacterium | reverse complement strand
GCCAATGACCGGGCGGTGTTTGCCTCTTCGTACAATCCTACTTTTAAGATTCCGCCGAATGAAGGCGACTATCTGGCGCCTCCGATGGACATCACCTTCCTCAAGGATGTCGAGATCGTGCGGCTGCGCCCCCACGCGCATGTTCGCGGGAAGAGCGCCCAATACAGGGTGACCTATCCGGATGGACGCGAAGAAGTGGTGCTCGATGTTCCCCACTACGATTTCAATTGGCAGCTTTCCTACGGAACCGCGCTGAAGCTGCCGAAGGGCTCTCGTCTGCGCTTCGAATTTCGCTACGACAATTCCGTCAACAATAAGTACAACCCCGATCCGAGCCGATGGGTGTATCAAGGGTTTCAAAGCTGGGAAGAAATGATGGCCCCCAACCTTGCATTCATCCTGGACCGCGATGCCGACGTGGGCGGTCTGATGGCCGTAACGAATTGAGTGGGAGGCTCCGTCATGCGAATGCGCGCGTGCATCGGAGCGATCCTGTTCCTGGGCATGACGCCGGCTTCGGCTGCTAATTCGGATCTCGAACCTCATGCCGCCGGCCCGTCGTCTCTCCCCGCGGTCCTCGGCGCCATCGGCGCTGAACCCGCGGACCAGGGAGTCGTCGAAGGTGGCGAGATCCCCTACCAGCCGTGGGCTGAACACATGGAATGGCGATTCGCGCGGTCACCGGGAAGGCGATACGCTGGTGGTCGATTCCACGAATTTCACCGACCAGCAGGTGGTCAACGATTCCGCGCCGTTTGGGGGACTTGGCGAAAACTTTTTATGGCGTCGTCTGCTCCGGATGCGCCCGACAAGGACAAGTGAGGCTGGACCGCTGCGCCCTATAGTGTTCTGAGTGAGTTTCGCATCTTCGAAACTACCAAGTGCTTAACGCCGTTCTCTTCATCGCCGACTCTCATCTGGCCGCCCTGCTGCGGAACATGGCCGCTGAATCGAATGAATTCGCTATCGAGTCGATTGTCTAGCTATCGAGGACCGGCTACTCCATCCCGCGCACGCTGAGCACGACTACGCCGGACGTGATGCTGTTGGAAATGACCGACTTCGACCGCGACCTGACACAGGCAGCCGCGATTCATAAATACGCTCCGGAAGTTCCACTGGTCGGTCTGGTCTCACGCAATCTTCAGTTGGTATTCGAACGGAGCGCTGCTTCAGAACTGACGGCGTTAGCCGTGTGGCCATTCAGTGTCGCTGAGCTGGAGCAAGCCATTAGTAGCGCTGTGCACAAACTGCATGGCGGAATCCACGAAAATCTGGTCGCGTTCCTGCCCGGCAAAGCCGGAAGCGGCGCGAGCACCGTGGTTCTCCATTGCGCCCGCGTCATTGCGCAAGAGCTGAAACGCCGCGTCTTGGTTCTGGAAGCGGATCTGCATTCAGGCTTGCTCTCGGCGATGTTGAATGTCGAGCCCAGGTCTTCGATTCGCGAAGTACTGGCCGAAGCGCCCCGGCTCGACCATCTGAGCTGGCAGCGGTACCCCACCTCGGCGAGTGGCGTGGATTTCCTGCTTACGAACACGGCGCTCAAGGAGCCGATTCCGGCGTGGACGCACTATTTCCAGATCTTGCGCTTCGCCGCTCCGAAATACGACCTTGTGATGGTGGACCTGCCGGAAGTCGTCAATGTGGCGACCGCGGAGACGGTCCGCCCGGCGCGAGCGGTTTTCGTAGTCAGTACTCCCGAGTTCGCTTCGCTGAAGCTGTCGAAGCAGCGTTGCCAGGAGTTGGACCACTGGGGCGTAGATCGCCGGAAGATCCAGGTGCTGCTCAATCGCGGGCACAAGAGCGATATCGGTGCGCGGGAAGCCGAACGAATTCTGGATTGTCCGGTGGCAGCCACCTTTCCGAATGACTACAAGGCTGTCCGGCGCGCGACCACGGATGCCAGTTTCATCGACAAGCGTTCCGATCTCGGCGAAGCGTACCTTGCGTTTTCCAGAATGCTTACCGGAGCGGAAGCCGAAAAGAAGTCGTTCGCCGGGCTGTTTCGGAAATAGTCCGCCCGGACCGGCGCAACCGGCGAGCTTCCTTGCTGAGCACGCGGTTCCACCACATCAGCGCTCCAGTGATGAACAGGAACGGCGGAAAGAGTCCCAGCGCCGCCCACACGATCCTGGTTCTCAAGCCCGCAAAGTTACCGAAGTGCAGGCTGAAGAACGCGCGAATCACCTGGTCGCCCTTGCTGTAGTGAATCGCGCGGCGCCTGCGCTTCCCGTTGGCATTAGGGACGGCATCGGCGACGGGGACGAACTGTGAGGACGGTTCAGACTCCAACGCAACCAGCCGGTAGTAGTCGAGCGGAGCAAAACGATTGATCAAGGTGTCGAACGGAGCCGGAAAGACCAGGTAAATTCCCGTGAAGGACCACATAAAGAAAAACGCGAAAGTCCAAAATCCGATCGCGCTGTGCAGTTCCCAGTTGATTCGCTTCCAGCCTGCCTTCGGGTTAATCGTCAGACTCCTGCGCCAGCTCATGATTCCCGGCCACCAAATTACGGCGCCCGTGACCGCGAGAAGTGTGAGCACAATGGCGGCGACGCCGTTGACGAGGCGGCCCGTCGACCGCGCGAGCAGATTTACATGTAGGTCGAGCATCCACGAGATGACCCGAAGGCGGTACGGTACCGCCTCACCCAGATCCCGGCCAGTGTAAGGATCGAGGATACGATTCTTCCGCGTCTCACCGCGGTCCAGCGTGATTTCAACTTCTTGACCCGGTTTCGTCCCCAGCCATATGTTGCCTGCCGTGTAACCGGGGTAAGCTCGTCTTGCGGCTTCGATCAATTCAACTTTCGTCAGCAGCCGGCCGGACCCGGCCACGATCCTTCTCCCGGCGACAGACTCATTGACCTTATTGCGGAAGAAAAGAGCGCTGCCGCTGACACTGATCGCGACGACGTAGAGGCCCACCGCGATTCCTGTCCATAAATGAACCTGGAAGATCGCCTTCCGCAACCAAACGCTTTGCGGGCGTCGCACGACTTGCTCCAAGAACGGATACGAGGACACTGGAAGGGTCAACGAGCAGCCGGCCACGCTGTGTCGATCGGCTTAGCCGGGTCTGCCGTAATTTGCAGGTCCGCGCAATGGTGATAGGAGTACCCGCCAGGATTGTTATACCCGTGGTCGGCCATGAACTGCACCACCTGCAGCGTACACATCTTGCAATTGATGTTGGGCAGGGGAACGTCCGTCTCGAAGGGCTCACTCAGGCCGGTCGGGCGAGTGCTATGGACAAACAAGCCGTCGGCGAGCACCGGCGCCTTGAGCGAGTTTTGGATGACGGCCGACACGGACCACGGCCCTTTCTCGGTATCTTTTGTCGTGGTTTCCGGGTCGAGTGGAAGCTCCGTGCGCGAGTTTACCGCCAGTGCCACCCGGTAGTGACCTGGATGGTAGATCGTCTCCTGAACCTTGATGTGCAGTTTCTGGCCGCCGACGGCTTTGCCGACGATGTTGCTCGGCTTGCCGTAATCGTTATTGGTACCGCCGCACGGGCCGGCCTTCTGCGGATCGCCACGTTCGGATTCGACCAGCCACGAGGCAGGCTCCAAGAGCTTGAAATGGGCGCGGACGACGCCTGGCGCAACTACCACCAACGCGGCCAACGCGAGTACGATTCGGGCGGACTGTTTCATAGACATCCTCCTGGTAGGGTACCCCGTAAGTTACACCGCAAGCGTCACCGTGTCAAGACCGAATTGCAGCCGGGTACAATGAACAATAGTGTCGCGATCATCGATCGAGGAGGAAGCATGTTACGGAATACGTTTGCACTGCTCAGTCTCGCTGCGGCCGCTCTGTCAGCCCAGGGTCCTCCCGGTGGCGGACGAGGCGGACGAGGGGGGCAGACCGTCGAAAAGATCCGGCAATTGAAGCCGGATCTTTATATGATCACGGGCGGCGGCGCAAATACTCTGGTCCGTGTCACCAGCGAAGGACTGATCGTCGTGGATACCAAGAATCCCGGAGACGAGAACTACAACCGGGTGATGGAAGAGATCAAATCGGTCTCCGCGCTGCCAGTCAAGTACGTGCTCAATACCCACCATCATCCGGACCACGTCGGCGCCAATCAGAAGTTCATCGACGCGGGAGCACAGGTCGTCGCGCTCGAGGCCCTGAAGACGCGCATGGCCAGCGATCCGCGAACCAAGGACATCCCAGGGCTGCCGACGGTGACGTTCGCTAAGGATTACGTCTTGAGGTTCGGCGGCGCCGAGGTTCAGGCTCACTCCTACGGACGCGGACACACGGGCGACGACACGATGGTATTCTTCCCGGATTTGAAAGTGGTCATGGTCAGCGACCAGATTACGGACGCCACTCCGATCGTCGATTTTGCCAATGGCGGGAGCGCGGTCGAGTGGACGCAAATCCTCGACGGCGTGCTGAAGCTGGATTTCGACATGGCGATTCCGGGCCGCGGCGAGCCGAAGAGCAAGGCGGATATTCAGGCGTTCCGGACGAAGTTTGCGAGCGTGGTCAGTCGTGCGTCCGACGCTATCAAGGCTGGCGCCACCAAGGATCAACTCGCGGCGCAGGTGAAAACCGACGACCTCGGCTGGCAGTTCACTCCGCAGTTTTACGGCCAACTCTACGACGAACTCAGCAACAGAAAGTAAGGAGGCGCGGTTATGAGGAACGTGATCGTGACGGCCTGTGCTGTGGCGGGCATCATGTCTGGGCAGTGGCTCCATTATCCGAGCAAAGGGGCGCCACGGACACCGGACGGCAAGGTGAACCTTACAGCGCCAGCCCCTCGAAGAGCCGACGGGAAGCCTG